>JACPZV010000549.1 GCA_016195295.1 Acidobacteriota bacterium | reverse complement strand
GGGGTCCCCGCCGCGCGGACTGTGCGCGGTGGGGTGGCTCGTGTGGGCTGTTCGCCGTTCGACAAGCTCACGGCGACCCTGAGCGAGGTCGAAGGGTCGCGGTCAGGACCCGAGGGCGGTTAATCCTGCAACGCACTGTTACCGGGCCACGCGCTTGATGAGATACGTCATCGGCCGGCCGAGCACGAACAGCTCCTGCTCGGCCTCGAAGCCGGTCGCCAGGTAGAACGCGCGCGCCACGGCGAGCTGGCTACGCACGGCGACGCGGTACCGCGACACGCCGTCGCGGGCGAACGCCTGCTCGATGGCCGCCAGCAGCTGCTGTCCAAGGCCGCGGCGCCGGTAGCGCGCGTCGACGACGAGGAGCAACAATTCGGCCGGCATGTACGGTTCGGGGTCCGGCTCGACGAGCGATCGCGCGAACCGCCACATCAGCCGCATCCCGCGTGGCGTGAGCAGCGCCTGCACGAGCGGCCAGAGGACGCGGCGCTTGGTGTGACTGTTGAACGCGGCGACATCGACTGAGGCGACGGCAAACCCGCCCAACTTTCCGTCAGCGTCCGTCGCTACAAACGCGCGCGTCGATGGATGGCCGAGCGCGGCGTGGTGAAATGCCGCGAGAAACGGCTTGCCGAGCCGCGTGACGATCGAGCCTTCGAGAAACGCCATCTGCAGATCGATGATGGCGCCGACGTCCGCCGTCGTCATCGGGCGAACGATTACGTCCTCTTCTCTCACGGGCGTCACGAGGTTTGCGGGAGTCACGGGCGCGCGACCGCTCCTGTGATGGTCTCGAGGCCGTAGTACCGCGCGGCGCAGTTGTTGACCCAGTCTTTGGGATCCTCGACGATGGCCGGCACGCCGCCGATCTGATCGAGCGCGTGGACCTGCGCGTGCCGGATGCCGTGCGCCGCGGCCGCGCGAAGCTGACCGTCGACCTCGTCCCACTGCCTCGCCCACGTCCTGTATTCGGCCGCGTGCGACATGGTTGTGCGCGCAGCAGCAATGGGGATCGTGCCGACCGCACACAAGGCGAGCGCGATCGCGGCGAGTGCCGGCCGATTGAGCGCCTCACCGTTCGCCCGCAGCCGGACGCCGACTGCGTAGCTCCAGCACAGCAGCGCGCAGACGAGCACGAACTGCGGCTCGATCAACGCGCGCGGCGGCGGCGGGGCCGAGGTCCCGTAGACGCTGGGCGCCATGCACGCGGCGACGAGCACGAACGCGACGACTGGCGCGCCGATCAGAACGCGTAGAGTCCACGCGCCATCGCCTTCCCGCCCGCGCGTGAAGCCCATCAGTCCGCCGACGACGACCAGCACGACGACCGTGACCAAAGACGAGGACATCGCAAGCGCTTTCGCGAGCCACTCCGGTTGCGACGCGAACACGTGCGGCACGATCGCGGTGATTGCGCCGCGCAGGAGCGGGAGCAGCGGCCGCGCGAACATGAACACGGTCGAGAAGAACGACCACGTCACGAGGTTCACGAGTCCTGGCGGCGCCGGATAATGCGTCTGGCGCGCGGCGTTTCCTGGCGCCAGGGCGACCAGCGCCATCGCGGCAATCGAGCCGATGAGGCCGGCGATCAGCACGCGCTTGAGCGGCGCATGCTCATCGCGCGGAAAGAGATGTAGGCCGGGTCCTTTCGGACCCGGCAGCCGATTCAGAATCAGGGCGAGACCGAGCGTCGCCGTCTGCAGCACGACGTAGGTTGGGCCCAGACTCCCGGCGACGAACGTCGCAACGCCACTGACGATCACGCTCGCCTGAAAGGCTCGCGCTACGACCAGACGGTCATCCTCTTCGTAGGGCGAGGCTTTCAGCCGAGCCGCGATCCATCCCGCATACAGCGCTAGCGCGACTAGCGGCAGCACGTACTCAAACATCGGAATGCGCAGGTAGAGCGACTGGACGACGTTGGGCGAATCCTGCAGCGTCGCGTACACGATGACTTCGGCGACCAGCAGCGACGCCGGCAGCTCCCAGCGATCGCCGAGCGCCTCCGTGATGCGGCGCACGGCCCAAGTGAGCGCCGCCACCCACGCGACGAGCGCGACCGTCGTCAGGAGTGGCGTCAGCGCGGAGCCTGCGGGATCGGTCAGCGCCATCAGCAGCAGCGTCGCGGGCACCGCGCCCCAGTTCAGATAGAACCAGCGCTGGCCGTCGAGGTAGCCGTAGTCCTTGAAGATGTAGCCGGCGCAGTAGTCGTCGCTGACGTAGCGGCTCGCAGTGCCGGCGAACGCGTGCGCGATGAGCGGCAGCGCGAACAACGCCACGCCGATCCACGCGATCTGACGTTGCGTCATGGTCCGGTCATGGCTTGGTAGTGTCCGGCCTTCGCCGGACCTGCCGACGCCGGCCGGACCCGACGCCGGGCCTCACGTGGCGGCGCGCGACGGCCTTCGCGCGAAAGACGGCGCGATCGAATCCGAGCGCCGGTCCAGCCATGGCGCGGCGAAAGGCGCGCGACGCGGCGGCCGGCGCGGCGTGTGCGGCCAGAAGGCCGCGGATCGCGTCGGCGTTCGGCCTGCCGGAAAACTGCGCGTTGCAGTAACCCGACGCGCTCGCGAAAACTCGGCCGCACAGCTCCGAATCCTGCGCAAGCCGAGCCAGCGCTCCCTGCCACGCCTCCGGAGTGTTCTCACAGAGGATCGCCGGAGGGACTTGCAGGGCAGGGCTTTCAGCCACGCCTTCGCGGCTGAAAGGGCCGTGCGGGGTTTCCAGTGCGTCGTACGGCGGCAGACGGCTGAGCACCGGAACGGCGCCAATTGCGCGGGCGTTGATCAGGACGTTCGCGTTCTTGTACGGGTTGTTCCGTGACGGCGCGGTCGGATGCACGAGCACATCGATGCGACGGCGCGCGAGGTCCTCGAGCGCCACGCCGTAGCGCAATTCGTACGGCACCGCGATCACCTGGAGGTTCGCGACGGGCGCGGGCAGCGCGGTGGGATCGAGACCGGTGAGCATCAGCTCGATCTTCACGTCCACCGCGAGTCGCTGAATCGCGGGATAAACGCACGCGGCAAAGACGTCGCGCCGGTGTTCGCCGCCGAAGAACGCCACGCGAAAGGGCTCGCCGGCGGCGCGGCGCCAGCCGTTGGCACTCTCGGCCCGCGATCGCAGGATCGGCCACGCGATCGGCGGATACTCGATGAGGCCCGGGTGCAGCGCTCGCTCCTTGAAATACGCCATCAACGGGCGCGACGCGAGCAGCACGCCGGCAAATCCCTTCAGGGCCCGCCTGACGTGAGCATCCGTGTACGCGGACCAGTACGGTCCGTACACCTCCGGCTCTCTACTGAGCAACATCAGGTTGTCGTCGAGGAAGTAGTAGCGCGGGACGCCGGCCCATCCCGCGCAGGCTGCGAGGTGTCCGAACGAGAAGAGGCCGTGCCGCATCACGATGACGGCGACGGCGCCGGCAAGCGCGGACGTCAGCGCATCGTGCCCGAACTCGAGCACGCGAATGCGCGACCTGAGGTCCGCTGACAGCCCCTGGAAAAACAGCGCGTTAAAGACGTCCTCGCGCGACTTGGTAACGACGAGAATCGAGGAGGGCATCAGCCCGCCGAAGGCCGAGGGCTGAGGGCGGGCCGGGAGCTGAAACGCGAAGACAGACCGACGGCCGCAAACACATCGATCAACGGCAGGATGTACAAAAGAAAGCGGCCGTCCCAATTGGCAAACGTCGCGGCAACGATCAGCAGGTGCAGGCCGATCACGGCGACCAGGAGTCGCGCCAGCGGCTGGGGCCACGACCTGGCGAACCCGAGCAGTGCGAGCACGTACGTCGGCAGGAGAATCGCAACAACAGTCAGGTTGTGGATGCGGGAATAAAACCGCCGCGCGTGAAGAAGTTCCGTGCCCACGCGTGCGCCAGCCAACTTGAGGGTCGCCCACGGATGTTGTACCCCGTAGTCGAACGTCTCTCGCCACACGGGTTCCGCCCCAACGATCGCGTGCGTTGCGGCAGGCATCGGCAGACGAGACGCGGGATCGCCCCAGATGACGATGCCCTGTTGCACGGAAGGGAGCCAAACTGCCCCCTCGTCCGCGGCGGCGGGACGGCCGATACCCACGAATTGCGCGGCGCCGAGCAGGATCACGGTCGCGCACGCGGATGCGATCCACTTGCGCTGCCGTGTTGAGCAAGCTGAAAGAATCACGCCGAAGGCGGCGACAGGCACCAGCAGACGTCCTTCGGGGCGGATCGCCGCAGCGGACAGCGTCGAGATCGAAGCGGAGAGATACCATCCACCGCCCCGCTCGGCCGCCGCGTGAACGGCCCAGACACTGAGAATGACCAGAGAAATGTAGAGCGAATCGGTCAGCACGAATGAGTGCCACCGAATGATTTCAGGATTGAAGGTGAACAAACTCGCCGCGACGATTCCTGCGATCGATCCACCCAGCTCCCAGGCCATTCCGTACAACGCAATCGACGCAAGCGCGGCGCACAGAACCTGTAATCCAATGACCGCACGCACGCCCAGACCGAGCGCCTGCGATGCGGCGACGAGCGCGACGTATCCGCGAAAACCGGACTGCGTCCCAACCCGCGGGCGTCCCGCC
>JACPZV010000548.1 GCA_016195295.1 Acidobacteriota bacterium | reverse complement strand
CACGCCCGAGACCAGCAGCGCATTCACAGGCGCGCCGCGTGCGGTCACGGCACCCAGCCGGGCCGGTACGAACCCGGCGCGCGCCAGCGAGAAAAGCGTGCGCGCGATCAGGTACAGGTTGGCGTTCGCGCTCGAGAGCGCCGCGCTCAGCACGACGAAGTTCATCAGGCCGGCCGCGCCGCGAATGCCCAGCCGCCCAAGGACGCTGACGAACGGGCTCTCGCCGACGCCGAGCCGATTCCACGGCGTTGACGCAACGAGCAACGTGATGGTGACGACGTAGATCGCCGACAAGCCCAGGATCATCCGCCGCATTGCTTTCGGAATCGTGCGCGCCGGATCCGACGCCTCTCCTGACGTGACGGCGACGATCTCGACGCCGATGAACGAGTAGATCGTGAAGCAGGCGCCGAGCCACACGCCGCGCACACCGAACGGCAGGAAGCCGCCGTGACCGCTGATGTTGCGCAGGCCGACGGCGGGCTCGCCCGTCAGGCCGGTAACGACCAGCGCGGTCGAGCCGACGAAGAGCGCCACCGCGACGACCTTGATCATCACGAGCCAGTATTCGATTGCCCCGAGCCGACCGATGGCTCTCGAGTTGACAGCGAGAAGGGCCGACGCGAACGCGAGCACCCACAGCGCGCCTGGAACCGCCGGAAACCAGTAGCCCATGTAGATCGACGCGGCGACGAGCTGACCGCCGGTTGCGATCACCTGCATCAGCCAATAACTCACGCGCACCGCGTAGCCGGCGAACGGCGAGATGTAGATGCCGGCGTACACACCGAAGGCGCCCGCCGTCGGATGCGCGACCGCCATCTCCACGAGCGCCAGGCCGAGCAGCCACGAAATCGTCGCAGCGAGGAGATAGGAAAGGATGACCGCGGGTCCGGCGACGTTGACTGAGAGACCGCTGGCGAGAAACAAGCCGGTCCCGATTGCGCCGCCCAGCGCCATCATCGCCTGTTTGGCCGACGACAACTGGCGCGCGAGCACCTGTTCGTTGCGGACATCGCGAGGCTGATCGAGCGACGTCATGTGACGACCGACGGCGAGGGCGCGTCACGATCGTAGGCCTTGTGTTCGACGATGTGCGCCAGGTCCGCCATCAGACGATCGATCTCGTCCATCGTGTTGTAGAAGTGCGGAGAGATCCGAATGCCGACGCCTGGGCGGTAGTCGACGAGAAAGTCGCGCGCTTTGAGTGCACGCGACACGTGGAGCGCGTCAGGAGGGTTGACGGCCACCGTTCCCGCGAGACGCTCCGGATCGCGTGACGCGACCGACGGAAAGCCGTACTTATCGGCGAGTTCGAGCACGCGAGCCGTCATCCGCTTCGACTTCGCGCGAATGCGATCGACGCCGACGGCCTTGATGATGTCCAGGCCGGGCAGCGCCGCGTAGTAGGCAGGAATCGACGGCGTCCCGCCCATCATCCGCATGGCATCGTCTCGCGGGTCGAGTGCGCCGATGTCGAACGCGAACGGCGCGCGATGGGCGAGCCAGCCGGTCAGATGCGGCCGTAACGTGCGCAGCAGGTCGGGGCGTGTCGCGAGAAACGCCGCGCCGGGCCCGCCGCAGAGCCACTTCAGACAGCCGCCCGTGAAGAAGTCCACGCCGAGCGCCTCGATGTCGACCGGAATGATGCCCGCCGACTGGTAGCCGTCGAGCAGGACAAGCGCGCCGACTTCGTGCGCGGCCGCCACAACGGGCGCCGGATCCATGATGTACGACGTCTTGAACAGGACGTGCGAGAGCGCAACGAGAGCCGTTCGCTCGTCGATCGCGTCGAGCACGCGGTCGACTCGCACGCTGAAGTCGGCCTCGGCCGGCACGATCGTCAGCACCCAGCCCAGCGACTCCATCGCGTGAAACAGATAGATGGTCGAGGGAAAATCTGACGCGAGACACACGATGCGATTGCGATCGGGTCGAGGCTGGAGGCACGAGAGCGCAACGGCCGTCGCCGTCGTCACGTTGGCGTGCACGCTGACGGAGCCGGCCGGCGCGCCGATGACGGCGCCAAGCTTGTCGCCGATCTCCCGGCTCATCTCCCACCAGCGCTCCTCCCACGCGCGGACGCCGCGCGTCGCCCAGGTGCGCGCGTAGTCCGCCAGCGAATCGGCCGCCGCGGCCGGCATCGCGCCGAGCGAGTTGCTGATCATGTACACGGTGTGCTCGAGGATCGGGAACTCGCGCCGCCAGAGGTCGAGATCGTCTATGTTCATGGCTCGTGGAGTCTACATTACCCGACGCCTTTCGCGCCCGCTTCCCGCTGCTCGCCAGGCGCGTGTACGTCAACAGCTGTTCGCAGGGCGCGCTGTCGCTCGACGTGGAGGCCGCGCTCGCGGCCTTCACCGAATCGTGGCACGAGCACGGCTCGCCCTGGGATCAATGGGTCGCCGAAGTCGAGCGGCTCCGCGCCGTTTTCGCCGCCGCCGTTGGAGCGGACCTCGACGAGATCGCCGTGATGCCAAGCGCCTCGGCGGCGATCGGCGCCATCGCGACCGCCTTGGCGTTCGACGCCGCACGGCGCCAGGTCGTCATCGGCGAATTCGAATTCCCGACGCTCGCGCACATCTGGCTCGCCCAGCAGCGCCGTGGGGCCTCGATCGTTTGGGCCAGGGCAGTAGACGACACGCTGACGATCGACGAGTACGCCGCCCGGATCGACGAGCGGACGCTCGTCGTGCCGGTCACGCATGTGTGTTTTCGAAACGGGTACCGGCTCGATGTCCCGCGTCTGGCCGCGCTCTGCCGCGAACGCGGAGCGTACATGCTACTCGACGACTATCAACGAACAGGCACCGCACCGCTCAACGTGCACGCGCTCGGCGTCGACTTCATGGTCACGGGCACGCTGAAGTATCTGCTCGGGCCCTCGGGCGTGGCGTTTCTCTACGTGCGGCGGGCGCTCGTCGAGCGGCTCGAGCCGCTCGTCACCGGCTGGTTCGGCCGCGCCGATCCGTTCGCGTTCGCGCTTCAACCGCTGGACTGGTCGTCGAGCGCGCGGCGATTTGAATCAGGGACGCCACCGGTTCCGAACGTCTACGCGGCCACGGCGGGCATCGCGCTGCTGCAGTCGGTCGGATTCGACGCCGTCGAGCGCCAGGTGAGCCGTCTTGTCAGCCGTTTCGTGGATGGTGCGCTCGCGCGCGGATTCGACGTGGCGACGCCCGCGGATCCGGTGCGCCGCGGGCCGCTGGCCGTCGTGCGCGCAACGGATGCAGCCGAGTTGGTGCGGCGCCTCGCGGCTCGCGGGGTCATCGCGTCGGCGCGCGGGACCGGCCTGCGCGCGTCGTTCCACGCGTATAACAACGACGCGGACGTCGACGTTATCCTCGACGCGCTCGACGCAGAGGCGACGCTGGTCCGACGAGCCTGACGCTCGCCTGAAAGGCTCGCGCTACATCTCTTGGCTCGCCAAAGGCTCGCGCTACGTCACAAAACTGTCGGCTGGCGAGCCGTCAGCGCACGGGCTTTCACACGATAGCCGTTCAGCAGCGCACGCGTGACTCGACCCGGAACACCCGATCCGATTTTTCGATCGTCGACCTGCACGATCGGCACGACCTCGCGCGTGGTGCTGGTGAGAAAGGACTCGTCCGCGCCAAACAGGTCATCGTCCTTCAGCACGGCCTCGCGGACGTCGATGCCCGCTTCGGCGCCGACCTCGAACAGGAACGCGCGGGTGATGCCCGGCAGGAGACCCGCGTCGATCGGCGGCGTCAGCGCGACGCCGTTCTTCACGATGAAGACGTTCGATTGCGTGCACTCGGCCAGCTCGCCGCGGTAGTTCCGCATGATGCCTTCGAACCCGCCGCGGCGAAACGCCTCCTGCATCGCCAGCGCGTTGTTCAGCAGGTTGTTCGACTTGATCAGCGGGTTCACCGAACCCGGATGGTTTCTGACGATGGGCACCAGGGCGACTTTGACGCCGCGCTCGAAGACCTCGGCCGCCGGATCGACGTTCGGTTTGACGATGACGACGATCGATGGCGTGGGGCAGGCCACGGGATCGTAGGTGAGCTCGCCGATGCCGCGCGTCACGAGGATCCGGATGTAGGCCTCGCGGTCCGGCGCGTCACCCAGGCCCGCCGCCCTCATCGTCTCGCGGAAGCGCGCGTCGATTTGGGCGTCGGTGAGCGGCACCGACAGCGCCAGCATGCCGGCCGAGGTGCGCAGGCGGCGCATATGACGATCGAACAGGAACGGCTGACCGTTGTAGGTACGAAGCGTCTCGTAGACGCCTTCGCCGTAGAGGAAGCCGTGGTCGAACACCGAAATCGCTGCATGCTCCTGATCGAACGTGCGTCCGTTAACGTTGACGGTGGCTGCCATGAAGAGAAAGCGTACCATCTCAGTCGAACGCTGATCCACCACAAAGGACACGGAGGACACAAAGGTAAAACCGTACAGTAATATCCTTTGTGTCCTTAGTGTCCTTGGTGGTGACTCAGCGCTTCGAAGAACCCGGATGCGCGTACTGAACGCCTCTCAAATGCGCGAGGCCGATCGACGCACGGTCGACGACATCGGCATTTCCTCGCTCGTTCTGATGGAAAACGCCGGCCGGCAGGCCGTCGCGGCGATGG
This sequence comes from Acidobacteriota bacterium, assembly GCA_016195295.1. Lineage (GTDB taxonomy): Bacteria > Acidobacteriota > Vicinamibacteria > Vicinamibacterales > CAVVIG01 > SRVP-36. Next base: position 983 of record JACPZV010000548.1, on the reverse strand, counting down.
AGGCGATGTACAGCGATCTGGCCGAGCGCCAAGTGGCCGTCCTCTGCGGGCGCGGCAACAACGGCGGGGACGGTTTCGTGGTCGCGCGGACGCTCCTCCAGCGCGGCGTCGACGTCTCGGTGTTTCTCATGGGCCGCGTCGCCGACGTCCGCGGCGACGCGCGAACCAATCTCGAGATCCTCGGCCGCCTCGGTCTGACGGTGGTGGAAATCGGCGACAGCCAGGCGTGGGAGCTGCACTTCTCCGAAGTGAGCGACTGCACGCTGATCGTCGACGCCATTTTCGGCACCGGGCTCAACGCGCCCGTCTCCGGTCTCATCGAATCGGTCATCGCCGACGTCAACGCGTCGGGCATTCCGGTGGTCGCCATCGATCTGCCGTCGGGATTGTCGGCCGACTCCCACGAGCCCATCGGGCCTTCAGTCGAGGCGTCGCTGACGGTCACGCTGGCGGCGCCGAAGCTGCCGCTCGTCCTGCCGCCTGGTGAGGCGCGCGCCGGCGACATCGTGATCGCCGACATCGGCATTCCCGGCGACGTGCTCGACGCAGTCGACGGTCCGCGGATCTCGCTCCTCACGCGCGGCAGCATGCGGCCGTTGATCACGCCGCGGGCGGCGGACAGCCACAAAGGCGACTACGGCCATGTGCTGGTGGTTGCCGGATCGAGAGGGAAGACAGGCGCCGCTCATCTCGCCGCGCTCGGCGCGCTGCACTCCGGGGCGGGGCTCGTCACGGTGGCGACGCCGGCGACGTGTCAGGCCGTGATTTCGGCGATGGGCCCGGAGTACATGACCGAGGCGCTCGACGAAACCGATGAGGGACTGGATCCAGACGGCGTCGAACGCGTCCTTGAGATGGCGCGGGACGTCATCGCGATTGGCCCGGGGTTGGGACGCGAGCCGGGCACGCGGCGCTTCGTCCAGCAGATCGTCGATCGCGCGACCATGCCGCTCGTCGTCGACGCGGACGGGCTGAACGCCTTT
>JACPZV010000547.1 GCA_016195295.1 Acidobacteriota bacterium | reverse complement strand
GCCCAGCTCGAGGCCCATCACCTTCTCGGCCTCCTGCGACTTGGCGGTGAGCATGATGATGGGCGTGCGCACGCCTGCGCGCCGGATCTCCCGGCAGACTTCGAAGCCGTCCTTGCCGGGCAGCATCACGTCGAGGAGGACGAGGTCGAACGGTTCGGCTCGCGCGCGTGTCACCGCTTCGTCGCCCCTCGTTTCCACCAGCACCGTGTAGCCTTCGCTGCGCAGGTCCGCTTCCAGTGCGAACGCGATGCCGGGCTCGTCTTCCACGACAAGAATCCTCGCCATATCACGCGTGAACTCTCAACGCGAGGGTGAACGTGCTGCCTTTGCCCGGTTCGCTGGCCACGCTGACGTCACCGCCGTGCGCCCGCACGATCTGCCTGACCATCGCGAGACCGATGCCGGTGCCTCTGATGCGCCGCGCCGTCGACTCTGCGCCGCGGACGAAGCGGTCGAAGATCTCCCGCTGCTCGTTGATAGGGATGCCGAGTCCCTGGTCGCGGACCACGATCGACACACGTTCGTCTTGCCGCTCGAGCGCCACCCACACGGTCCGGCACTCGGGCGAGTACTTGACGGCGTTGTCGAGCAGATTCCACAGCGCGCGGGAGATCGCCTCGCGATCGATCCGCGCGAGGACCTGCGCGTCCGCCCCCGACAGCTCCACGGCGTACCCGTCGGCCGCGACGCGGTCCCGGAAATCGGCCACGGTCGTCCGGACCAGGGTCGAGACGTCCACGTCCTCGAGACGGAGCGCGGCGGCGCCGGCGTCGAACCGGCCGAAATCGAGGAGCCCTTCGACCAGCCGCTGCAGCCGATCCGTATCCCGCACGAGCACGTCGTACGACTTGCGCCGCAGATCGTCGGACGCGAGCCGATCGGTGGCCAGGAGCTCGGCGATGTGCGACAGCGACGTGAGGGGGCTTCGGAACTCGTGCGAGACGGCGGCGACAAATTCCGCCTGCAGACGCGACACCCGCAGCTCGCGCGACATGGCGCGCAGGATGAAGTACCAGCCGGCGGCAAGCACCAGCGCCACGACGGCGAATGCCAGCACCAGCAGCCGGCGGCGGGGCGACGGCACCGCTGCGGCCTCGGCGCGCGCCGACACATGCAGCGTCCACGGCAGGCCGCTGGCTGAGGCCGCTCGCACCGCCGTGTCGCGACCTTGCGGCCGATCGCCGGCGAGTGCACGACCCTCGGGGTCGCTGAGCCCGCAACGAAGATCGGCGGCGACCGCCTGCGAGCAGAGCGCCGCGACGAACGTCGGCCCGGCGACCATGGCGTCGAGACCGGTGCTTGACGACTGGCCGACCATGAGCGCGGGGCCGCTCGGCAGCGCGATCGCGCGTCGCACGGTGGCGCTCAACGACGCACGGTTCTGCCACAGCCACTCCGTCGCTTCGGCGCGGGTCAGCGCGTCGCGGTCCTCGGCGCTCGGGGCGCCCAGCCACGCGCTCGCCTGACCTGCATAGAACTCATATTGCGACTTCACGAGCCTCCAGCGTCCCTGCTGAAGATCGCGTTGAAGCGCCGCGGCTTCCTGTCGCAAGTCAGGCTGGCGCCCGCTTTCCTCGAACACGCTGGCGCGTCCGGCGCGGGCGACGAGCGCGGCCGGCATGCCGTCCACGTCGGCCTGTTCGATCGCCGCCAGTTGCTCGTACGCGCGGAGCGCAGCGTCGATGTCACGCTGCTTGCGATGGACTCGCGCCAGGCGCGCCAGCGCGCCGGCACGAACGTCGGGATTGGCCGTGGTTGCCAACCGCGCGTACGCGCGCGCGGCTCCCGTCGGATCGTTGCGCGCGAATTCCGCCTGCTCGCCTTCAGCGAAAGTTTGTAGCGGCTCAGGACGCGCGCCGCGGGCGTCCGGATAGTAAGGAAGGCTGCCGTCCGGCCGGATCGTCACGGCATCGGGCCCGATCGAGACCCGTGACACGCCTGGCGCGAGCTTCTTGTTCCCGCTCGCCGGCGAATTCAGCGCCGCCTGCAACTCGACAACCGCCAATTGCATCGTCGCTGACGCGCGGTCGGCCGCCTGTTCGAGCATGTCGCGACGGCGTTGACTCTCCAGCGCCGCGTCCTGCTTCAACAGCAGCCACCCGAGCCATCCGAGCGCGCCGGCGGACACCAGCGCCACGCCCAGGAACACGGCGAGCATCTGCCGCGGAGGGCGGAACCAATGCCGAGCGGCCATGGGTGGCGACAGCATATAGCGTCCGTGTCGCGCGGCGATGTTGAACCTGTCAGGATTGTGTCAAGCCTCCGAGACCCGACGTGAGCCGACGCTCGACTCGGCTCTTCGGATGACAGGTGAGCGTGCCGTCGGGCCGGCCATGGCTCTCGGCGCGCTAGAATAAGGGTATGAGTTCCGTGCGGCCGTTCGATGCCGAGGCCCGCGCTCAGACGGCCGAGTGGCTCGCTGCATGGGCACGGATGGGGCCAATTCTCGAGGCACGACGCGTGTCCGAGTTACGCCAGCTCACCGAGGCCGACTCGGCCCGTATCGCCGTCGAACTGCTCTGGCCCTTGGTGCCCGCAGGTCACGGGGATGACGGCGAGGGCCTGCGCGCGCTCCAAGACGTCCTGCGGCGTCTTGCCGAGCGCTCATGACACCACCACGGCTCGTTGAAGCGGCAGAGGAGCTCCTCACCTTCCTGAGTGCCAGCGGTCGATCCGCCTGTCTTATTGGCGGCATGGTGGTCTCCCGATGGGGAGAGCCCCGCGCGACCAGGGACGTCGACGCGACTGTGCTCGTGGATTTCAGGGAGGAGGCCGCTGTTCTCGACTTGCTCCTGTCGCGATTCAGCTCGCGAGATCCCGATCCCGTCCGCCGCGCCGAGCTGGGCCGATTGGCGCTTCTCAGCGCGAGCAACGGCGTGGATCTCGACGTCAGCTTTGCCGCGTTCCCGTTTGAGCTCGAAGTACTGGAGCGAGCGTCGAACTGGCAGATCACGCCCGACCGCGCGCTCCGCACCTGCTCGGCTGAGGACCTGGTGCTCTACAAGCTCGTTGCCGCGCGACTCATTGATCTGCACGACGTACAGTCGGTGGTCACTCGGATGGGTACCGCCCTTGATGTCGATCGCGTGCGTCTGTGGGGTGGGCGTTTTGCGGAAATCATCGAGAAGCCGGACCTCCTGGACCCGTTCGAGGCTGCGCTCCGGAAGCCCGGCCGTCTGCCGTAACGAGCGATAAGGCGCGGGGGATGGCCGTGGCACGCCCGTGCGGGACATAATGACGTGATGCGGCCTTTCAGCGACGCCGAAGAGAAGATTGACCGGATTGTCGGCAAGCGCACCAAGACGCCCGACGGCCTGTCGACCGCCACCAGTCACAAGGCGGAATCCATCGCCTGGCGAAGATCATTTGGCGGCGCGCGCGTCCCGCGCGGCGTGCACCGCTTCACGTCCCATGACGAAGCCGACCAATGGTTATGGCGGATGATCGCCCGTCCGACGAACTAGAGTCGCGGGAGCCTACGGTGGAGGACTTGCGGGATTTGTGCCGCGAGCTGAACCAGCGAGGCGCCAAATATGTGGTGGTCGGGGGATTTGCCATTCGCGCTGCCAACTACATCCGCAGCACGATAGACGTGGACTTGATCGTGGCGACCGATGCCGATAATGAGGCTCATGTCGAAATTCTCGTGGACCTGATGCGATCGGCTGGCGGCATCGACTATGCCGAGGCTTCCAAGGATGTTGTCGTCCACGACGTGGATGGCGTCCCCATTCCCTTCGCGTCGCCGCGCCTGCTCTGGCGCATGAAAGCGGTGACGCATCGTGAGAAGGATGCACCGGATCTCGTGTTCCTTCGCCACTGGTTTGCCCAGCATGGCGAAGAACCGCCGTCGCTTTGAGGAGCGCGCGAGAGGCGGCGATCGAAAAACAACCGTCGTCCCCCCTCGATCTTGTCGGCCGTGAGCGGGTTGCCCTCCGGGACCGGCATGTAGAGATCCAGTCCCAGGGGGATCACGAGCGCAGCCGCGAGCAGGAACCGCACTTATCTCTTCGCGGTCTGCTTGTTCGTCGTCTGAGCCGGCAAGAAGCGCTCCAGCGTCCATACCTCGCTGGCGCCAGTGTCGAACACTCCGAAGGTGATTCGGCGGCCATCAGGGTGCACTTGGGGGTTATCGAGTTGCCCGGGCATCGAGATTCCCATCTGCTCAGGCTCCCCTCCGGCTACTGGAACCCGCCACAGGATATTCGGTGCGCTATTGCCGCCTCTGACGAACAAGAGGTCATTGTTTGGAGACCATGACAGCCGGCTCGCGTTGCAGTCCCCGGTACGGACGACCTCGCGGGTCTCGCCGCCGCTGGCGGGCATCACTTCAAGGTGACATCCGCCTGGAGTGCCGTCGTAGGATTTCAAGACCAGCTGCGTGCCATCTGGCGAGAGCGCGAGCGAGTTGCCCGCTCCGGACTTCACAACGGTCTGGCGGTGGCTGTCGACCTCGAATCGTATGAGGTTGGTTTCCCCTGCAAATGGATCGCTGGCGCTGGCGATGTAGTAGATCGTTTTCCCGTCTGGTGAAATCGCGCTCGCTCCCAGTCCGGCATTCCCAGACACGCCTTTGGCCTCGAGTATCACCTCGGCTTTTCCGCTTGCCACGTCAATGCGGTAGAAGACGCCGCCTCCCCTCGCGAGATATCCGAACACGAGCACTGATCGCCCGTCAGGAAACCATCTCGGCGCAGGAACAAGGTTGCCCGTCTGCACTTCCTTTGGCAATGGAATGTCCCGCTCCTCTCCCGTCGTCATCGTGCGGATGACGAGAACGGTGGAGCCGGTGCTCACCGTGCCGCGTCCGCGAGACGACAGATAGGCGAGATAGCGACCGTCGGGCGACCACGTCGGGGCGCTGTTCGAGTTAATGAATCGATCGGTTGCAACCGCGGGCGGCCTGACCGCCTTCATGGCCGCATCCAGCTCCGCGGTGTAGATGTTCGAGCGGAGCACGCCGGCGGCGAGGTAATACAGAGTCCCGTTTCGTGTGATGCCCTGGGGCCGAACTCGGCCGATGTCCGCCTTCATCAATTCCGCCGGACCGTTCGGCTTGCCTTGCTCGATCGGCACCGCCCAGAGAGACATGGTGCCGGTCCGATCGCTCAGGAAGAGGAGACGGGTGCCGTCGGGGGACCACAGTGG
>JACPZV010000546.1 GCA_016195295.1 Acidobacteriota bacterium | reverse complement strand
TGGGGCCCCCCGTGAAAAGATGCACATTCGCCGGCCGCGGCCACCCCTGCGTCGTTGGGAATTCCGCCGGCTGATAGCCCGTGTGCAGGCGCTCGACGATTTGGGTAAAGCCAGCCTCGACCAGGACCCGGCTGGTCACCGGCGAGGTGAACTTGATCCCGGCGTTGTGGTAGTTCGCCTCGCTCGGATTGCGGCGGCGCGACGCCCGCGATGGCTCGATGCCAAAGGTGAACTCCCGTCCCTTGTACTTGAAAGGGCGGTCATAAAACGCGCTCAACTTGTACCGTGCGCCAAGCTGATACGTCAGCCGGGCCATGGGGATGTTGATATGCTGATCCACGATTGCCGGGCTGCCGTCCGGCATAAAAGAGTTGACCACCTTCTCGTCGACCGACATGTAGCGCATCGAAGTGAAGAACCACAACTTGTCCCGCTTGATCGGGCCGCCGAAAGCCGGGTTCAAGTCGTAGATGTGCGTGATGCCGGTCGGCAGCGACAGTCCCTTGGCCCGCAGCTCGTCGGTGAGGTTGTCGCTCTGCCACGAGCCAGCGGTCACACCGAAATACATCGTCCCGCTGAACCTGTTCCCGCCATCGCGTGGGATCATGTTCAGCCGGATGCCCCCGGCCGACACGTCCGCCCCTTGCGAGCTCGTCGTGAAGGTGGTTTCCGCGAACTGCGCCTGGTTGAGGTAGTTCTGGATGGCGCCGTCGTTGAACGCCGGGCTGACCAGCATGCCGTCGATCTGCATGGTGGTGTGCAGCTGGCTCGCCCCATGCACCCGCATGTTGACCTGCTCCATCTGCTGCGCGCCGCCCACATCCGGCCTACTCAGCCGGACACCCTGTGCGAGGTAGCCGAACGACTGGCTGTTGCGCGGCGTCGGCAGTGCATCGAGCAGCTCGCGGTTGATGACCTGTGTCCGCGCCGCCGACTGCACGTCCACCACCGGGCTCGCCCCCGAGACGGTCACGGTTTCCTGAATGGCCCCCACCGAGAGCTGCGCGTTCACTGTCGCCGTGAAGTCGCCTGGCAGCTCGAGCCCATCCCGCACGACCGTGCCGAAGCCGGCGAGCGTGAACGTGATCTTGTACGCGCCCGGCCGCAGCTGGACGATGGTGTAGCGGCCCTGGTTGTCGGTTACCACCGTGCGGACTTTCTCGATCAGGACGGGGCTGGCCGCCTCGACGATCACACCCGGCAGCGCTCCGCCGGTGTCGTCCGTAACAGTGCCCGCGAACGCGCTTTGCGCCGATGCCCCCGCCGGCAGCAACGCCAACCAAGCGAGACTCACCAGCGCCGATGCGACAAGACTGCATTTTCTCACCTTGACCTCCCGGGTGAAGATGACCTCATGTTTGAGGCCTGGAGTGGGCAGTGCGGATGAATGCGGGGAATACTATGCCTTCAGGTGACGGTTGCCAAGCGGTATGTCGGCCAAGCGTTCCACGGGGGCACGACACGGGACGACGTACTCCGTCCGCAGAAGGCCAGCGGGATCCACCTTCAGGGCCGGCTGCTCCGGCTTGGGCTGCTCGTGAGCTTCTGATCGGATATCGAAAAAAGGTGCTACAGTGAGCCTTCAATGGAGGGTGTGATGGCGAGACGACTGACTCCGGCCAGCGTGTGCGTGCTTTTCGTCGCGGGAACGGTGGGCGCGGCGATTGTGACCCTCGGCGCTCAGACGCCGGTGAAAGCGCCCCAGCCGTCGGTCACGTTCACCAAGGACATCGCGCCCATTTTGCAGCGCTCGTGTCAGAGCTGCCATCGCCCCGGGCAGATGGCGCCGATGTCGCTGCTGACGTACCAGGACATCCGGCCGTGGGTGCGCTCCATCAAGCAGCGCGCGCAGAACCGCGAGATGCCGCCGTGGGGCATCGACCCGCGCGTCGGCATCCAGAGCTTCAAGAACGATCCGTCGCTGCGACAGGACGAGATTGACAAGATCGTCGCGTGGGCCGACGCAGGCGCGCCGATGGGCAACGCGGCAGACCTGCCGAAGCCGCGCGAGTTCGACGACTCGTCGAAGTGGCACATCGGCAGACCGGATCTGATCGTCACCTCGCCGCCGCATACGGTTCCAGCGGAAGCGGCCGACTGGTGGGGCAGCTACTTCGTGCCGACCGGGTTGACCGAAGACCGCTACATCAAGGCGATCGAGAGCAAGGCCGGCCAGACCGCGGTCGTGCATCACCTGCTGACGTACGCCGTCGACGGCGACGACGACATCGACAGCAACGGCGACGACAGCAGCGCCGAGTCCGGCCAGTTCCTCAACGAGTTTGCCGTCGGCAAGAACGGCGACCTCTTTCCGGAAGGATCCGGCCGCCTGTTGAAAGCCGGATCGAAGATCCGTTTCGATTTCCACTACCACTCCGTCGGCCAGGAGATCGTCGATCGCTCGCAGCTCGGCATCACGTTGTATCCGAAAGGCTACGTGCCGAAGCACATCGAGTACTCGAAGCAGCTCGGACAACCGACCGAACCGCTCGACATCCCCGGTGGATCCGCGTTCGTGCGCAGCGATGGCTACACGCGGTTCAACAAGGCCGGGAAGATCACCGCGTTCCAGCCGCATATGCATACGCGCGGCAAGCGCCAGTGCATCGAGTTGATCTATCCCGACAACAAGGCGGAGCAGATCAGCTGCGCCGATTTCACGTTCAACTGGCACCTCGTCTACGCGTACGCCGACGATGCGGCGCCGATCTATCCGGCGGGCACGGTGCTCCACGTCATCAGCTGGCACGACAACTCCGCGAACAAGATCAATCCGGATCCGCGCAACTGGGTGGGCAGCGGCAATCGAACGATCGACGAGATGGGGTTCGCGTGGATTAGCTGGTACGACTTGACCGACGACGAGTACAAGCAGGAGCTCGACGCAAAGAAGGGCGCGAGAAAGACGACCACAACCTCTCAGGGGCAGCCGCAATGAACAGGCGCTGGGCGCTGGGCGCTGGGGGCTCGATCGCCGGCTGGATCGCGCTGACGGTTCTCCTCGGCGCGCAGCAGATCCCCGTCGAACAGCAGGTCCACATCAGGTACAGCTCAGGTCAGGGCGTCGTTCCCGTCTACGAAGGATGGGAACGCGTCCCCGACGGCAGCTTCAACATGGTGTTCGGCTATCTCAACCGTAACCATGTGGAGGAGCTGAGCATCCCGGTCGGACCGCAGAACAACTTCGACCCGGGGCCCGCCGACCGCGGGCAGCCGGCGTACTTCTACCCGCGCGAAAACCACTTCATGTTTCGCGTCAACGTGCCGAAGGACTGGGACAAGAAGAAGGATCTCGTGTGGACGGTCACGGCCAACGGCAAGACCGACCAGGCGCGCGCGACGCTGATGGACATCTGGGAAATCGATCGCAAAGTCGAAGTGTCGAACAACGGCGGCGGGACGGCCGTCAGCAACGAGCTGCTCGCGAAGAACCAGCCGCCGACCGTTGTCATTCAACCTGCGGCGCGCGCGACCGTCGGCACACCGGTGACGCTCACTGCGACAGTCGCCGACGACGGCGTTCCGACTCCGAACGCAAAGAAGCGTGGACCGCGCGAGCTGGAGCCGGCGCTCAAACCCGTCGGTCCGCCCTCACCCGTCAACGTTCCGCTGCCGCCGCGTCTGCGCGCGCCCGAGGCTCTGTCCGTGCTGTGGATGGTATGGCGCGGGCCAGGCGGCGTCTCGTTCGACCCGGGAGGCTACGTCAAAGTGGCGGAAGGGAAGGCGGCCGTCAAAGCGACGTTCAGCAAACCCGGTGCGTACGTCCTCCGCGCGTTCGCGCACGACGGTCTGCTGCGCACGCCCGCGGACGTGACGGTCTCGGTCCAATAATCACTTCTCGTCCCAGCGGAGTGCGCGAGGGCGCCCGCGACGAAATCGTGGGCAGCATATGCGCCCGGCTGAACGCCTCGCGCGACGGCCTGCGGCGTTGCATGTAGCAGCCCCGCGGTTGCATGTAGCGCGAGCCTTTCAGGCGAGCGAGGTCTATAATCGCTCGCGGAGGGTGGCATGAGGTGGACGGTTCGCTCGGCTAAAGCCTTCGCGCTACTTCTGGCGGGACCTGGGGCCGCGCTGACGCTGACGACCGCGCCGAGTGCGCAGTCGCCGGGACCATCGTCGGTCACGTTCACGAAGGACGTGGCGCCCATTTTCCAGCGGTCCTGCCAGAACTGCCATCGGCCCGGCTCGATCGCGCCGATGTCGCTCATCAATTACGAAGACGCGAGACCGTGGGCGCGATCGATCAAGCAGCGCGTCGAGACGCGGCAGATGCCGCCGTGGCACGTCGACCGCACGGTCGGCATCCGCAAATTCAAAGACGATCCCTCGCTAAGTGACCAGGAGATCGCGACGCTCGTGGCGTGGGTGGACGGTGGCGCGCCGCGCGGCAATCCGTCGGACATGCCGCCGCCGCGCCAGTTCGACGACTCTGACCGGTGGCACATCGGCAAGCCGGATCTCATCGTCTCGATGCCGAGGGAATTCGTCGTCAAGCCGGAAGCCGCGGACTGGTGGGGCATCTTCGTCGCCGATTCCGGATTGACCGAGGATCGCTACATCAAAGCCGTCGAGGCGAAGCCGTCGCCCTCCGCGCGGCGGATCGTGCATCACGCCGTCGAGGCGCTGACCTACGACGACGGCACGAACGGCGGCGGCACGCTCGTCGAGTACGCGGTCGGCAAGAACGGGGACATCTTCCCCGAGGGATCCGGCAAGCTGATGAAGGCCGGCGCCAGAGTCCGCTTCAACATGCACTATCACGCCATCGGCGAGCCGGTCACCGATCGAACGCAGGTGGGCATTGTGTTCTATCCGAAGGGCGTCGTGCCCAAGCACGTCATCACGACGATCCTCTCGCCGAACCAGGACGATCTCGACATTCCGGCCGGCGCGGACAACGTGCGCAGCGACGCGTACTTCAAGATGGAGAAGCCGTCGCACCTCGTCGGCTTCATGCCGCACATGCACAACCGCGGCAAGCGCCAGTGCCTCGAGGCGATCTATCCCGACATGCGCGTCGAGCAGTTGAACTGCGTCAACTACGACTTCAACTGGCAGATCGTCTACAACTACACGGACGATGTCGCGCCGCTGCTGCCGGCGGGGACGATCATGCACTTCATCAGCTGGCACGACAATTCAGCCGC
>JACPZV010000545.1 GCA_016195295.1 Acidobacteriota bacterium | reverse complement strand
GATCACCATCCTGTGTTTCGATGATCTGCCGGAAACGTTCGAGGCCTTCGCCGGAACGAATCGCCCCGCGGACGCGCCGCTCGGCGTCGGCGCGATCGGTGGCCGCCTTCCCGAGCACGAGCATCCGCGCAGTTAACTCGACCGATACTTCAATCAAATCCTCCGGGCCGCTTCCCTTCAGCACGTCGAGGCATTCGATCACCTCGAGCGCGTTGCCCACGGCGCACCCGAGCGGCGTCTCCATCGCCGTGATCACGGCTTCGGTTCGAACGCCGGACGCGTTGCCGATCGCGACGAGCGACTCGGCCAGCCGACGCGAGTCGGCCTCGGTCTTCATGAACGCGCCGCTGCCGGTCTTGACGTCCAGGACCAGGGCGTCGATGCCCTCGGCGATTTTCTTGCTCATGATCGACGCGCTGATGAGCGGAATGCTCTCGACCGTCGCCGTCACGTCGCGCAGCGCGTACAGCGTCTTGTCGGCGGGGGCGATCTGCGAGGTCTGACCGATCATGGCGCAGCGCGTCCGCGCGAGCGCCGTCTTCATCTCCTCGATCGACAGATTCACGCGGAAGCCGGGAATCGACTCGAGTTTGTCCAAGGTGCCGCCGGTGTGCCCGAGGCCGCGGCCCGACATCATCGGCACGGGCACGCCGCACGCGGCGGCGAGCGGCGCGAGAATCAACGACGTCTTGTCGCCGACGCCGCCGGTACTGTGCTTGTCGACCTTCACGCCGGGAATGTCGCTCAGATCGACGCGGGTGCCGGAGTGCACCATCGCATCGGTGAGCCAGGCGGTTTCCTCCGCGGTCATACCGCGGAGCAGCACCGCCATCAGCAGCGCGGAGGCTTGATACTCGGGCAGCGTCCCGGCGGTCACGCCGTCCACGAAGAAGCGGATCTCCTCGCGGGTCAGCGAGCCGCCATCCCGCTTCTTCATGATGACGTCGACCGCGCGCATCCGGCGGGCAGTATATCGGATAATCACTCCATGGCTCAGGCGTCCCAGCTTTCCCCGGAACTGTCGCGGGGCTTGCTGCAACTGGCCCGCGCCCTCCTGGTCGCGGCCCGCAACTGGACGATGTATCCGCCCGAGCATCCCGCAGTGCAAGCCACCGTCGAACGCTTGTGCGAGGCCGTCAGACAATCGTCGCTGGGCTCGGCGTTCGGCATCGGCATCACGCCGGACACGCTGCTCATCGACGGCCTTGCGCCGGCGCAAACCGATCTGGCGATCGCCGAGGCGGCGGCGATGCTGCACGATCGGGACCTGGTGCACATCACCTTTCTCGGCGACATCTCGTACGACGGCATCGCCAGGTTGCTGCGTCTCCTGGCGGTCGACACGGAAGAACGTCGGAGCCTGGGCGGCCCGGCGAAGATCTGGGCGACCGAAGGTCACCCGTCGCTCGTGGTCGAGCAACTCGATTACGACAAGATCTTCGCGCGACGCGACGTGGCCGAACCGGCCAAGCGGGACGACCTCTGGCCTTCCATCGTGATGGCGATTGCCGGCGGCCAGCACGCGGTGTTCGACGAGCGCGAGCAACAGCGGCTGCTGGCGATCGCGGGCAACGCCGGCGACATCGCCGATCTCGCCACGGCCGTCATGGCGCCGAAGTGCGCCGCCGACGGGTCGCCGATGATCGCGTCGCAGGCCGCGACGGTGTTGGCCGCGTTCCGTCACCTGACGACCATCGTCTCGGTCATGTCCCCTGATCGTCTCCCCGAGGTGATGGGCAATCTGGCGGCCGCGGCCACGCAACTCGATCCGCACGTCGTCATGCAGTTGATGCAGAGCCCTGACGAGGTGGACGCCGGTGTCGCGGTCGTCCGCGGGATGACGGCGGCGTTCGACGACGTCAAGGTGGCGCAGTTGCTGGCAACGGCGCTGGCGCTCGAAGGACGCGCGTCCGATCGACTGGCGACGATCTTCAACACCATCGCACCCGACGAAGACCGAAAACGCCGCGTGCTGGCCATGACGCGAACCCTGCTGAGCGAAACCGACTTCGGAAAGTCCGGGCAGTTTCAGGTGCTGTGGACGTCGGCCGAGGAGCTGCTCATCGCCTACAACGATGCGCCGTACGTGTCGGACTCGTACCGCGCCGCGCTCGACGGCGTCGGCGGGCGCGCCGAGCGGCTGGCGGCCGGCGACCTCCCGCCGGAACTCCCCGCGTGGATGCAGAGCCTCGGCCAGGAGAACGTTCGCACTCTGTCGGTCACGCTGCTCATCGACCTGCTCACTATCGAGCGCGATGCGGACCGAGCCGGCGAGATCGCGCACGACATGGCGGCGCTGGCCGAGGACCTTCTCATGTCGGGTGCCTACGACGATGCACGGGCGGTCACGGGGGCCCTCGTTGATCGCGCCGCATCAACCGCCATCGGCAGCGGCGCCTGCCGCCAGGCACTCGATCGCCTGGGCGAATCGACCGCCATGCGCGAAACGGCGCTGCTGCTCGGGGACATCGACGTTCAGACGCTGGAGACGCTGAGCGGCATGGTCACGACGATCGGTCCGTCGAGCATCGAAGCGCTGAAGTCGGTCCTGGCCAGCGAACAGGAGACCGTCGCGTTCCAGCGCGCCGCCGAGCTGACCGTTCGTTTCGGCCGCGCGGCGGTGAGCCGGCTGGCATCCCTGGTCAACGACGAACACTGGTTCGTCCAGCGGCACTGCGCGCGGCTGCTTGGACGGATTGCGGTGCCTGACGGGGTACCATTGTTGCAGTCGCTGCTCCGGAAGGGCGACCCGCGCGTGGCGCGAGCGGCCGTGTCTGCCCTCAGCAGTATCCCGGATCCATCTGCCGCGCGCGCGATCCATACGATTCTTCGTGCGGCCACCGGCGAGGTGCGGGCAGCCGTCATCGACGCGCTGGTCGCCGATCGCGATGCGCGCGTCGTTCCCATACTCGCGCGCATCGTCGCCGAGAGCCAGGCGCTCGGGCCAGATCACGAGGTCGTGCTCGAGACACTGACGGCGCTCGGCACCGTCGGGAGCGACGACGCGATTCCGTCACTGGTCGCCGCCATTCAGGTGCGTTCGTTCTGGCGGCGCAAGAAGGCGCGGGCAATCAAGGAGCGCGGGGTCAATGCGCTCGCGCGCATCGGCAGCGCGAAAGCGCAGGCCGCGCTCGCCGGCGCGGCGAAGACCGGCGACAGGTCGCCCCGGAAGATCGTCCAGGCCAGAGGGAAGCCGTAAGCAGCGCCATGGACCCCCGCAAAGCGGAAGACTTGGTTCGGCGTCTCGCCACGGCAGTCCGCGGCGCCGATTTGTACTCGCCGACGCATCCGCTCGTGCAGCGCGGCCTCGACGGCCTGCTCACCGCCACGCGCGAGGCGCTGCAAACGGCAGCGAGCGTCGTCGTCGGCTTCATCGACGACGAAATCGTCGTCGATGGCGTGCGGCTGCCGCGCGGCACCGCCGCGCTCGTCGGCTTCGCGCGGGACGTGCGCGATCGCGAGATCGAAAAGGTCACGTTTACACGGGGGCTGACGCGCGACGAGATCCGTCAGTTCATCACGGTGCTCGGCGACCGCCAGTCACAGGTTCCGTTGGCCGACCAATTGACGGCGCGCGGAGTGCGCCACATTGAGCTTGGCAAGGTGATCGTCGAAGACGTGACGGACGATCAGGCGGGCATCGCGGCCGCGAAGCGCGTGTACGCGACCGCCGTCGAAACCGCGGAGACGTTGTGGCAGGCGGCCAAGGCGGGCGACCAGCCCGACCCCGGCGCCGCACGCAAGATCATCGACGGGCTCGCACGGCTCGTGTCGCAGGACCGCACGTCGCTGATGGCGCTCACGGCGCTGAAGAAATACGACAACTACACCTTCACGCACATGGTGAACGTGTCAGCGCTGGCGATGGCGCAGGCGCGCACGCTGAACATCGACGGCCCGCTGTTGCGCGAGTTCGGGTTCGCCGCGCTCATGCACGACATCGGCAAGGTGAACACGCCGCTCGAAGTGCTGAACAAACCTGACAAGCTCAGCAGAGAAGAATTCGAGATCATGAAGCGTCACGTGGTCGACGGCGCGCACATCTTGAGGCGCACGCCCGAGATGCCGGCGCTGGCGCCCATCGTGGCGTTCGAGCACCACTTGAAGCAGGATCTCAGCGGGTACCCAGAGAAGATCGGCAGCCGGAAGCTGAATCTGTGCACGATGATCGTGTCGATCGCCGACGTGTTCGACGCGCTGCGAAGCACCCGCCCGTATCGCCAGGGGCTCGCGACCGACCGCATCCGCAACATCATGGGCGAGCAGGGCAGCCCGGCCTTCAATCAGCCGCTGCTGAAGCGCTTCGTGAACCTGATGGGCCTGTTTCCGGTCGGGAACCTCGTACGGCTGAACACCGAGGAGCTCGCAGTCGTCACGGCGGAACATCCCACCGACCCGTTCCGCCCGCAGGTGAAGATCGTCGCAGACGCGACCGGGGCCTGCCTGGAGGAACCGATGCTGGCCAACACGTGGGATCGCGACGCGCGCGGCGAACATCCGCGCGCCGTGATCGAAGCCGTGGACCCCGAATCGGTCGGCATCGATCCGTTGAAGTACATGTGATGGCCGAATCGACCGACGCCCCGGCGCCCCTCAGCGCGGCAGACACCGCGCGGCTGGTGGACTTCGCGCGGGCCTGCAAGGCCGCGGCGCGCGCGGTCATGCTGTATCCGACGGGCCACCCGGCGATCGCGGCCACGTTGGGCCGGATCGCGCACATCACGTCGCCCGCCGCGCTGCCGGCCTCGCTCAAAATGACGGTGTTGCCCGACGCGCTGCTGCTCAACGACTGCGCGCCCGCCCGGCCCGACCCGGCGGTGACCGAACTCGCGACGCTCCTGCACAGCCACCTCATCGGGGAGATGACGGTGCACGCCGGCGGCGACGTCGAGGCGTGGCGCGCGTTTCTGCTGCTGCTCGGGCGCGAGCCGAACGCCATCCGCCTCGACGGCGGCATCGCGCGCGTCTGGACGACGATGGCCGGGCGGCACATCGAGCTGCGCGAGATCGACTACGCCGAAGTGCTGCGCGAGCGGAGGGGGGGCGAATCGGCGGTCTGGGATCGCGTGATCGCGAACTGCCTCCAAGGCAGCGCGTTCGATCTCGACGCCTCCGCCATCGAGGAGCTGCTCGGCATTGCCGGTGATAGCGAACGGCTCACCGATCTCATGGCGACGCTCCAAAAAAGCCCGGACGGCGGCGGCGGGGTCGGCGCCAAGACCGCCGCGCTGTTGCGCATGCTCCGCGGCATCGTCGAAGTCGTCTCGAAGAGCCAGCCGGAACGCCTCGAGCCGGTCCTGGGCAACATGGCCTCGGCGGTCGGCCAGCTCTCGCCGGACATGCTGCTCGGACTGCTCCATCACCGCGGCGATGACGAGGGGCCGCAGTTGGTGCAATCGGTGGTCAGCCGCATGTCGGACGGGACGATCGCGCGCTTCGTGGCGCGCAACGTGATCGCGGAGACGACGCCGACCGACCGGCTCGCGCAAGCGTTTCAGACGCTCGTCAAGGACTCGGATCAGCAACAGCGCCTCCTCGCGCTCGCGCGCGACGACGTCGCGGCCTCGCCGCTTGGCAGCACGGAAGGCTTCGAGTCGGTCTGGAACCAGGTCGCGGAGAAGTTGCTTACGTCGTACTCGGACAAGCCGTTCGTCTCCGACGAGTACGGCCGGGAGCTTTCGGCCGCCCGTACCAAAGCCATCGAGGTCGATCAAGTCAGCGACGATCCGCCCGAGCGCGTCAGCGCGTGGCTGGGCACGGTGGCCACCAGCGCGCTCCGGGCGCTCGACCTGACGCTGCTGCTCGATTTGCTGCGCATCGAGGAGGACGAGAAGCGGTGGGGTGAACTGATGACCCCCGTGGTCGGCCTGCTCGAGGATCTGCTCCTCGTCGGCGACTTCGATGCGGCGCAGTCGCTCATCGGCGTGCTCGTCAGCGAAGCGGGCGGTTCGGGCGGCACCGCGAGACGCCAGCACGCGATCATCGCGATCGAACTGCTGATTGCCGGCTCGATGATGCGGCACATCACGACGCACCTCGCGACGATAGACGAGGCGCAGTTCTCGCGGGTCAAGGCGATGTGCGTGTCGCTCGGCGAGGTGCTCGTGCGCCCGCTGGCGGAAGCGCTGTCGGCCGAGGAGCGGCCGCGGACGCGCGAGCGGCTGACGTCGATTCTGATCGCGTTCGGATCGGTGGCGCGGCCCACGATCGAGCGGTTGAAGAACGCGCAGAACCCTGTGGTTCGCCGGACGGCGATTCAGTTGATGCGGCAGTTCGGCGGCAGCGAGGCGCTGCCCGACCTGACCGAGCTGCTCGACGACAACGAGCCGCAGGTGCAGCGCGAGGCCGTGCGCGCGATTCTCAATATCGGCAGCGACGCGGCGTATCGCATTCTCGAGCAGGCGCTGGCCAGCGGCACCACGCGGTCGCGGGACGCCATCATGCAGTCCGTCAGCATGGTCCGCGACGAGGGGGCCGCGCCGTTGTTCGCGTACATCCTGCGGCACGTCGATCATCGCGGCGCGCTCGCGACGGTCTACGTGCGGGCCATCGAGTCGTTGGGCGCGCTTCGCGATCCAGTGGGGATCGAACCGCTCAAAGAAACCTTGTACAAAGGCGAATGG
>JACPZV010000080.1 GCA_016195295.1 Acidobacteriota bacterium | reverse complement strand
AATTGAGTAGTTGGGTAATTGGGTAGTTGCGTAATTGCTTGGGGAATTGAAGGACTATCCGGCGATTGACATCCGCGGCGACGCCACTGATCTGCTGCACGCGATCGTCGACGACTTTGCGCCGACGGCGATCGAGGAACGCGACGCGTCGGTCCGCGTCTTCTTCTCTACTGCTGACTCTCGTGACGCCGCGCGCGCGGCGCTCGCCGCTGACTTCCACGTCGAAGCGATCGACGTCCCAGACGAGGATTGGGCGAGGAGATCCCAGGACAGCCTGACGCCCATCACCGTCGGCCGCATCACGGTCGCGCCACCGTGGGCAGCGGCGCGGTCGCCAGTCGCCAGTCGTCAGTCGTCAGTCGCGAGTCACCAGTCACCAGCCCTTAGCCCTTCGCCCTCAGCCCTTGTCATCACCATTCAACCGTCCATGGCCTTTGGCACGGGTCATCACGCGACGACGCGCCTGTGTCTCGCCGCGCTACAGGCGGTGGACTTGGAGAATCTCGTGGTGCTGGATGTCGGCACGGGCTCCGGCGTGCTGGCCATGGCTGCGGCGCGATTGGGCGCGGCGCGAGCCATCGGCCTCGACTGGGATTCCGACGCGATTCAGTCGGCTCGCGAGAACCTGTTGATGAATCCAGAAGTTCAGCGTGTGACGTTCGACCTTGCCGACCTGACGTCAGCGAGCCTGCCCGGGGCGCAAGTGGTCACCGCGAATCTCACGAGCGCGCTGCTCGTCCGATGCGCGCCGGTGCTGCTCGGCGCCGTCGATCGTGACGGCGTCCTGATTCTGAGCGGGCTGCTGGCGGACGAGCGCGACAGCGTTTGTCGCGCGTTCGCGCCGGCGGCCGTATGCTGGGAGCGCGAAGAGGACGGCTGGGCCGGGCTGGTCATGAAAAAAATATGACAGTCAACGCACTCGTGCCGCCGACGTCTAATAATTGACAGTACACATGCGTCGGGCCCTTTCTCTCGTCGCCGTCGTTGCCGCGCTCGCCATCAGTCTCGGCGCGCAGACCGCACAGCCGGGAGGGCAGTCGCCCGTCCGCGATACGCCCGCGCAGTCGAAGGACGCGCCGCCGACGCCGACCGGTCGCATCAGCGGCCGCGTGCTGACCGCGGACAGCGGCCGGCCCATGAAGCGGGCGCGCGTGTTCCTCAACGCGGCTGAAGTCCCGGGCGGACGCGGGATGCTCACCGACGACACCGGCGTGTTCGATTTCACCGAACTGCCGGCCGGACGGTACACGCTCACCGTTTCCAAGTCGGGATTCATCTCGCTCGCCTACGGACAGCGCCGTCCGCTGCAGGCGGGCACTCCCTTGCAGCTCGCCGATGGACAGCAGCTCAAAGGGATCGAGTTCCAGCTGCCGCGCGGCGGCGTCATTTCCGGCCGCGTGCTCGACGAAGAGGGCGAGCCGGTGGCCGGCGCCAACGTTCGCATCATGCGGTACCAATATCAGCAAGGCGATCGTCGTCTGTCGCCGGCCGGCACCGGGCAAACCGACGACCGTGGTCAATATCGCGTCTGGGGCTTGATGCCCGGCGACTACTACGTCAACGCGCTCACGCGCGGCGGCGGATTCGGTCCCGGAGGCGGCGGCTTTGGCGGAGGTCCGGGCGGATTTGGTCCGGGCGGCGGATTTGGTCCGGGCGGCGGACGTGGCGGACGCGGAGGCCCGCCGGGTTTTGTCGGCGGCGGCGACGATCAAGATCAGATGAACTACGCGCCCACCTACTATCCCGGCGTTACATCGGTGGACGAGGCGCGACCGATCACGATCGGGATCAGTCAAGAAGTCTCCGACGTCAATTTCAGCTTGCAGCTCGTGCGCACGGCGCGAATCACCGGACACGTCACGAATCCGGACGGCAGCGCGGCCTGGAGCGGCAACGTCAACCTGACGGTACGCGGCGCAGCCGTTGAGCATCAACGGCGCCGATCTGTCCGATGTAATCGTGACGCTGACGGGCGGAGCGACAATCACCGGCACCGTCACGTTCCTGCCGGGAAGCACTTAGCCGCCCGACCCCACGCAGTTCCGCGTCACGGCGCCGTCCACCGATCAATCGTCGTTCGGTCCGCAGCCCAACGCGCGTCTCGACAAGGACGGCAACTTCACGCTTGCCGGCGTGCCGGCAGGGCCGCATCTGTTTCGATCCGCCGGCAACGCGCGCGGCTGGATTCTGAAGTCGGTGGCCGTCGGTGCGCGCGACGTGACCGACACGCCCATTGAGATCCGCAGCGGTCAGACACTCGCCAACGTGTCCATCGTCTTGACGGACAAGCTGAACGAGATCAACGGGACAGTACTCAACGCGCAGGGCCTGCCGGTGCCCGACTACACCATCCTCGCGTTCCCCACCGATTCCTCGTTGTGGCGGCCGCAGGCGCGGCAAATCATGACGGCGCGGCCGGATCAGACCGGGAAGTATCGAATCCGCGGACTGCCGCCGGGTGATTACTATCTCGCGACCGTGGATCCCGCCGAGCAAGGCGAATGGTTCGAGCCGGCGTACCTCGACGAGCATCGCGCGGGCGCCGCGCGTCTCACGCTCGGCGACGGGGACGTGAAGACGCAGGACTTCAAAGTTAGAACTGAAAAGTGAAAGAAGTAGAAAAATGAAAGAAGTAGGCTGGGTCCTTTCGGACCCGGCTGATCAGGCGGGTCCACAGGACCCGCCCTACAAATCCCCCACCTACAAATCCCCCAACTACAAATCCCCCCATAGAAACTGCAACACGCTCAGCGCGGCGACGGGTACGGCGTCGGCGCGCAGCGTGCGATGGCCGAGCGTGACGAGCCGAACACCGCGCGCGCGCGCCGCCGTGCATTCCGCCTCCATCCACCCGCCTTCCGGCCCGACGATCACGGCCGCATCGACTGGCGCG
>JACPZV010000079.1 GCA_016195295.1 Acidobacteriota bacterium | reverse complement strand
CAAGTTTGATTCGAACGGCCAGTGGTTCACTGGACCGCCGACGTCGGTCGCCGCCACGTACTCGGCCACGGTGAATGAACCGTTGTCGCTGTCAACTTGGGCGATAGACGAGGGACCGAAGATCAACATTCCAGAGGGCCGCGGCCGCGGCCGTGGACGCGGCGCCGCCGGCCGGGCCGGCGCGGATGCGGCTGCGGGGCGTGCCGGAGGTGATGCGGCAGCAGGTGGCGCCGCGCGGAGTGGCGCCGAACCGGCCGCCGGTGCGGCTCGCGGGGCTGGAGGCGGGCGAGGCGCGGCGAGCGCCGCGGACGCCGCGGGCGCGGCTGCGACCGGCGGATTTACGCCGGCGCCGCCACTGTCCATCACCTGGACCGTGTTCCGCGGTCCCGGCAGCGTCAAGTTCGATCCCGTCGCGCCGCCGATTGACAAAGAGAGCGGCAAGTCGACGACGACCGCGACCTTCAGCGCTCCCGGCGACTACACGCTGCGCGTTCAGGGCAACGACAGTACAGGCAACGGCGGCGGTGGCTTCCAGTGCTGCTGGTCCAATACCTACGTCACCGTAAACGTTAAGCCAGCAAGCGTGAGCGCCAAGTAACCCGTTCGAAATCGATCGCGTGTAGCGTGTAGGCCGGGTCCTTTCGGACCCGGCTGGGCGCCCCTCCAGAAGGCAGGCTCTTCATCCGATAAGAGAAGCGGCTAAGAGGAGGCTCTCGTGTCTGTGAAGACGACCTGTCTCGGCGTGCTGTCTGGCCTGTTGTTCAGCGCTTCGGGAATCGCCGAGGCGGCGACGCCGTGCCCCGTGGCGGACGTGGCTCAGGATCTGGCCAGCACGAATCCGTCGATCCGTCTCAAGGCGGCCCGCGTGCTACGAGAAGCGGCCTGTTACGGGGCGGCGCTCCCGCTCGCCGCGCTCGTCGCCGATCCGGTAGACGAGGTGCAGCTCGAGGCGATCGCGGGTGAAGTGGCGATCTTTCTGAACAAGAACGTCGTCGCCCGGCGGCACGTCGGCTTCGTGATCGAAGTGCGGCACGACGTGGCGTCCGACGCGTTCTGGGCCGGGCCCATGGCGAGCAGCGGGCGTCCGGCGCCCGCCGAGGTGCTCGCCGCGCTGCGCGCGGCGGCACATGATGACAACCCGCGCGTGGCCGTCGAAGCGCTCTACGCGTTCGGCGCGATGGCCGCCGAAGTGAAGGGCGTGGCGCGGCGAGATCTCCAGGAGGCGAACGGACCGTACCTCGCGGACTTGGCGGGATCGGCCCAGCGTGAGATGCGCCTGGCGGCCGTGGCCGTCATTGGCCGCATTTACACGAGGTGGCCTGACGAGACGCTCAACGAATCGGTGGGGCCGGCCGTGATCGCCGCGCTCGACGATCGCGAGGACGTGATCAAGATCGTCGCGGCGCGCGCCATCGGCGGGATGCGCTACGAGCGGGCGCTGCAGCCGCTGACCGATCTGTTTTCGGCTCGCGCGCGGGGCGACGTGGCCGAAGCGGCGCTCGATGCCCTCGCGCGGATCGCGCATCCGTCGAGCATGCCGCTCTTCAAGAGCCTCCTGACGGCCACGGACACAGGGTTGAAGACCCTCGCGATCGCCGGTCTGGCGCGCGGCGGCGATCGACGCGTAATCGCGGAGATAGACGACTCACTCATGTATGAGCGGTCGGACGACGTGATTCTGTCGAGGAACTTCGCCTCGGTGCTGCTGGAGAACGCTTCGATCGACATGCTGGGCGAAGGGCTGCTCCAGGCGTCGCGGCACGACATCGCGCTGGCGTACCTCATCGAAGTCGCGTCGACGCGGCCCGCGAAGTTCCTGGCCTACGCCCTCGATCCTGATCCGCGCCTCCGCGCGGACGTCGCCGACATCCTCGGGCTGACGCGCGATCCCCGCGGGCTGCCGCTGGTCGAGCCGATGCTGAAGGATCGCGATCCGCGGGTCGCGCAGGCGGCCGAGCGCGCCGTGGCGCGGATGCGCCCGTAGGCCGCACGTCAGCGCGTCTCTTCCATCCGCCTGATAATTGTCGCCAGCGCCGCGTTCACCGGGCATGCGATCCCGTACCGCTCGCCCAGGCGCACGACGGCGCCGTTCAGGAAGTCGATCTCGGTCCGCCGGCCTTTCAGCAGATCCTGCTGCATCGACGACAGGTTCCTCGACGCGCCGTACTGAGCGTCGATCGCGGCCACCAGGTCGCCCTCGAGCGCGACGCCGTCGCGCCGCGCGACGCTCACGCACTCGTCCACGATCAATCGTTTGAGCGGAGTGAGCCGCTCGTCCGCGATCGCGCCGACTTCCGTTCGCGTGATCGCGTTGATGGGATTGATGACGCAGTTGACGACCAGTTTCCGCCACATCTCCTCTTTGATCCGGTCGGTGACGCGCCCGTCCAGACCGCAGGCCGTGAGGGCGTCCGCGATCGCGGCGCTCACCGGGCTGTTCTCAATCGCGGTGTAGCTGCGGACCTTGAGCTCGACGACGCCGGGCGTTCTGAAAATCGCGCCGACGTGCGTGATCGCGCGCAGCACCCGGCACCGATCGCCGACGACGGCCTTGACGACGTCCTCGCTGTAGAGGCCGTTCTGCACGCAGAGGATCACCGTGTCGGGCCGCACGAGAGGCGCGAGGCTCCGCGCGGCGACCTCGCTATCGGAGACCTTGGTCGCGAAGATGACCAGCGTGTCGGGCGCGATCGCGGAGAGCGCGGTCACGGCGTGGACCGCGTACGTGCCGTCCTCGACGCCCGCGATCCTCAGACCGTTCGTGCTGATTTCCCGGGCGTGCGCCTCGCGGGCGACCAGGGTGACGTCGTGTGCGGAGGAAAGCTTCGCGCCGTAGACGCTGCCGATCGCGCCGGCGCCAAAGACGACGATTTGCAGAATTGGAACTCCGGCAGCTACAGTAGCCGCTCACGAGGAGAAGTCAAGACGGGCAACTCCCGGGAGGACGTATGAAGAGACTGATGACTCTGGCCGGTGTCCTGCCGCTGGCCGCGCTGGTGGCGTCCGCGCAAACGCAGCGGACCCTGAATATCAAAGATCTCGTCGAGCTCGAGCTGCTCACGCACACCGAGGTGTCCGACAAAATGCACAACGAAGGCTGGACGTCGATCCTCGTCGTGACCGGCGGCACCGAGGAGCGCGGACCGCAGGACGTGCTGGGCGGCCACACGATCATGGCGCGCAGCCACGCGATCGAGATCGCGAGACGGCTGGGCAAGACGTTTGTCGCGCCCGTGCTGCCGATCGCCGTCAATGCCACGGGGCTGCGCGAGAACACGAATCAGCCAGGGGCGATTCAAATGCCCGCCGACGTCTTCAAGGCCGTGCAGATCGCCGAGATCGAGAGCATGGCGATGAACGGCTTCAAGGACATTTTCCTGATGGGGGATCACGGCGGCGGCCAGGATCAGATACGCGAGGCGGCGGAAGAGGAAGACAGGAAGCTCTCGTCGAAAGGCGTGCGGGTCTACTACATCAGCGATTTCTACAACAAGACGCACGACGACGTGGACATGTACCTCTACGAGCACAAGCTCCCAATCGGCGGCCACGGCGCGATGATGGAAACCTCGGAGATGCTGTACCTGCAGCCGGCGCCAGACATCTACGTGCGGCCGATCTACAAGACCGTGCAGTTCGATCCGACTGGTCAAACGCCGGCGCAGTGGAAGGCAGCGCGAGACGCACGCATGGCGCGGCAGGCCGCGGGCGCGAACGCGACGGCGGCCGCCGGTGGACAGCGCGGCGCCGGCGCCGGTGCGGGCGCCGGCACGGGTGGCGGTGGACGACGCGGTCAGGATCCGAATGCGCCGCCGCGCGTGAACAACGGCGTGACCGGCGATCCGCGTCCGTCGACGAAGGAAATCGGCAAGGACCTGATCGAAATCACCGTGAGCAACGCCGTGAACGAGATCAGGAAGGTGAAGGCGGAACGGCGCGGAACGACCCAGCACTGACGCGCTATTCGATCGTCCAGAGATAGATCATCAGCCCGTCGACGTCATGCGACTGCTCCGGGGGCCACTCGTCGCCCATATCGAACTTGTGGGAGACGATGCGGGTCCCCGGCCGCAGCTCGCGTTTGAACTTCGGAATCAGCTGCTGATTGAGACGCGGCAGTAAGAACAGCGTCACAACCGTGGCGCCGCTGATGTCGGTTTCGAAGAGATCCCCATACACAAAGCGCACGCGATCGCCGAGGCCGGCCTGCTTCAGATTGTCGTTTGCCCGGCGAATCAGCAACGAGTCCATCTCGATGCCGACGCCGAACGCGCCGTACCGCTTCGCCGCGGTGATGGGAATGCGGCCGTCGCCGGAACCCAGGTCGTAGACGATGTCGGCCGACGTCACGTGCGCGAGCTCCAGCATCGCGTCCACCGCGCTCTGCGGCGTGGGGACGTAGGGCGCGTCCGGTACGCGGTTCGGCCGAAATTGTCCCGCGTTCGCCGGGGCACCCAGAAGCATGATCGCGAGCAGGCTCGCGAGCCGAAGCCTCATGACCGTCGCAATCTACTGCCTACGGCGGCGAATCTCAAGCATCGCCGTTTCAGGATTAGATTCGATAGACGTCACACATTCAGATGTTTATACTTTTCACGCATCTGCGGCGGGGCCTCGAGTGTGACGATGACTCCATTTTCAGGCGAAGGCCTGTGGATTCCCCAAGACAGTTACCCCCTCGACGACAAAAGACACATCACATTCGTTGCCGCTGCGAGACGGGACAGTAAGATGCTCAAGGCTTGGGACGAAGCGGCGCGTGGTGAAAGTAACCCAATCAGACGCGACGCGGCCGACCTTGCTCATCTGGCGTTCCGCCGCTGGCGCGAGGCGAGGGCGGGGCTCTACGTTGCCAGTACCCTGCGCGAGATCCAAGCGAGCACTCAGAATAATCCTTACGCGGAAGTCGCGGTTTTGATTCTGGCAAAGGGGGAATTCCTCAGGAATGGCCGCCTCGCCGGCCTATGCTTCTTCCGAAGAACTTGGTGCAACAACATTCTCATCGACTTCCTTGCTGTCCATCCGTTGCTGGCGCAAAACCCGGACGCGCCGGTTCGCGGCGTCGGCTTTGCGCTGCTGTATTTTGTCGCGCACGTCGCGGAGTCCCTTCGCGCCCGTGCAATCTGGGGAGAAGCGACACAGAACTCTGCCAAATTCTACGCTGGCATCTTCAAGAAACGCGTGAGAGACTTGTTCTATGTGACGCAGCTGAAGTACGTGGCCTTTCGGTCTGAGCTGGAGGCAAAGCTGCGCGAGCGGTCTAAACACCGATGAGCAAACATTCATTCGCTTCTGATTCACCCCTTCGGCGTATGAGCTTCGAAAGGCTCCTACAGCTCGAAGATAAGCACGGTGCGACATTGGGCCGCGCGTTCGGCCAGGACGGTCAGACGCTGCGGCGCATGATGGGTTTCGGGACGCTGACGCAGCGCGAAGCTAACGTGATGCGCCGCTTCAAGGCCCAGCTGCGCGGAAAGACGCCGGCGACATCGAAGTGGCGGGAATCCCCGGCGGACCGGATGAAGAAGTACTACGCGGCCCGTAAAAGGGCGGCTGGAACCCTACAAGCTAGAACTAGAACGCGAAAATAAAAGAGGGCACTCACGGGGGCACCCGCAGCGGTCATAAGTCCATGGAGGCGAGAGCCTCCTTGAACGGCTTCCGCAAAACCTCGGCCACGGAGGTGCGACATGCGTCGGATGACTCTGCCGGCGTGCGGGCTGATGGTCGCGTTGTTGGCGTCGATCGCGTACTCGCAATCGCGCGGCGCGTCCGCCGTCGTCCTGTACGAAGGCGCTCGTTTGATCATCGGCGACACCAGCGCACCGATCGAGAGCGGCGCGTTTGTCGTCTCAGGCGGTCGCATCACGGCGCTCGGCCGAAGCGGCGCGGTGAGGGCGCCGGCCGGCGCCACGCGCGTCGATCTCGCCGGCAAGACGGTCATGCCCGCGATGATCAACGTGCACGTCCACATCGGCTACGAGGGCTACACGAGCTGGGGCGCGGAGAACTACACGCCGCAGAACGTGCTCGATCATCTTCAGCGCGAAGCGTTCTACGGCATCGCGGTGACGCAGTCGGTGGGCAGCAGCCCGACCGATCAAGCGATTCAGTTCCAGCGCGATCAGGACGCCGGGAAGTTTGCGCCCGCCTCACGGTTTCTCTTCATGCCGGGCATGGCGCCGCCCAACGGCGGGCCGGACGCGATCCTGCTGAAAGGCACGAGCGCGCTGCACGTCGTCTACGAAGTGTCGACCGGCGAAGAGGCGCGCGCGGCGGTGCGGACGATGGCCGCCCGGCAGCTCAAGAGCGTGAAGATTTGGGTCGACGATCGGCGCGGCACGTATCCGAAGATGACGCCCGAAGTCTACAACGCGATCATAGACGAGGCCCACGCGCACCAGATGATGGTGCACGCGCACGCGATCGCGCTGCCCGATCAGAAGGCCGTCGTGCGCGCAGGCGCCGACGTCCTGGTGCACACGACCCAGAATGAAAAACTGGACGACGAGTTTCTCGCGCTGCTGCGCGAAAAAAAGCCGTACTGGACCACGGTGATCGGTCTCGGCGACCGCAGCGAAGTGTGCGACAACGATCCGTTCATCGATCAGACGTACCCCGCGAAGACGCTCGCCGACATCCGCGCGGCGAGCTGCGGACCCGTGTCGCCAAACGCCGCCAACCGCGAGGCGATTCTCGCCAACAACCTGCCGCAGTATGTGGCCGCGGGCGCGCGCCTCGTGCTGGGCACGGACGCGGGCATCACTCCGCGCCACGCGTTCGGCTGGGCGGATCATCACGAGATGTCCCGATGGGTGAAGTCCGGGCTGACGCCGTCGCAAGCGATTGTGGCTGCGACGTCGCGGCCCGCGGAGTTGCTGGGCCTGAAGGACATGGGCACGCTCGCCGTCGGCAAGCGCGCGGACTTCATCGTGTTGTCGGCGAATCCGCTCGAAAACATTCGCAATACACGCGAAATCTCCGCCGTCTACCTGGGCGGCGCCAAGCTGGACCGCGACGCGCGCCTAGCCCAGTGGAAGCGGTCGGGCGCCGCCCAATAGGGTGAAAAATTTGCCGGGACTACGTCACCGATCCGGAAGGCAACGCGGATCGGCTCTCTTCGTCTTCCACCGCGACGTCGACAAGGCGCGCGCGCGCCTCAAGAAAGGCGACCCGCCCGCTCCACCCCGGGTGCCCGAAAGGTTATAGTGGCCCCGAGGGGAGATTGGCGATGAGACGTGTTGCTCTTGTGTTGATCGTCGCGGGCCTCGGTCTGGCCGCGCGGCCGGTCGTGATGCGCGCCGCACGGGCTGTTCAGGCCGCGGACGCCGAGGCGCATAAGACGTGGATGAACGACGCCACGGATCTGCAGGAAGACATTAGGGACGCGATGCGCGCGAAAGATGGCGCGAAAGTGGCCGAGGCCGCGACGAAGATCGAGGCTCTGATGGCGAAGACGGAGGACTACTGGACCGCCAAGAAAGCGGCCGACATCGTCAAGCTGGCCCAGACCGCTCGGACGCATGCCCGGGAGCTGGCCGCGTCCGCCAGGGCGGCGAAGTTCGATCAGTCAGCCGAGGCGTTCGGCAAGCTGAACACCACGTGCAACACCTGCCACGATCTTCATCCGGAGAAACGCTGACCCCTGTTCGTGGAGCTTGACGTCGTGGATACGGTGGATGCGTTTGACGCGACGGTTTCCCGCGTGGCGGCGACGCTCGATCAGGTCGACCGGCTCCATCGTCTCTATCGCGCCGGCGGCGTGCACGCTCGCGTTCCCGACGCGTTCCACGACAGCGAGCGCCCGCTCGAGGAGCTGGTCGCCCAGCACCTGCCCGCCTCGCACGCCGCGCTCGCCGGCGCGTCGCGTGGCCTCTTCTATTCGTTGCCGCTCGCCTTCGATCCCGGCGAGTCGGTCGGTCCGTACCTCGCCGTGGTCGATCGCGATCCTTCGGGCGAGCCGTACCGCTTCCTGGACATGGGCGCCCTGATCGCCACCCACGCGTTCGGCGAGAACGATCCCACGCTGGTCCGCGTGATTCTCGAGGCGCTGCCACTCGTGACGGCGCGCTACGCGCACTCCGAATACCAGACCGCGCTGTCCCTGCGCTTCAAGGCCGCGCTCAATCGCATTGCGCCGGCCGGCACGCCGCGACATTTCATTGTCAATACCGGCGCCGAAGCGGTCGAGAACGCGATCAAAGCCGTGCTGCTCAATCGCGTCAAGACGACCGAGGACGGCGACGGCGGCTTCATCGTCTCCTTCGAAGGGGCGTTCCACGGCCGGACGCTGGGCAGCCTCGCCGTCACGCATCGGAAGAAAGCGCGGCTCGGTTTCCCGACGTTCGACTGGCCGCACATTCTGTTTCCGGTCGAGGAGACGAGCAAACCGAAAGAAACGGCGCGGCGCGAGGAACGCAGCCTGAAGCAGCTGTGGGATCTGCTCGTGTCGGGCCGCCTGCCGCGAGCCGAGAAGAGCCGGGACACGCATCGACGCGAGATGGATGCGTTAGATGAGTTCCTTGCCCAGCCGGCGCCGGGCGCCGACGCCGTGAACGCGTTCGTCCAGGCGCAACGCGCGACGCTGAGCCCGGACGTCGTGCGGCGGTCGCGGCGCGTGGCCGCTGTGCTCGTCGAGCCGATTCAAGGTGAGGGCGGCGTGCGGCCGGCGAGCGCGCGCTTCATGCGCAAGCTGCGGCTGCTGACCCGTATCTACGACGTTCCCCTCATTTTCGACGAGGTCCAGACCGGCTGGGGCATGACGGGCCGCTTGTGGGCGCACGAGTGGTTCGACCTGCCGTGTCCACCCGACCTCGTCACCTGGGCCAAGAAGGCGCAGAACGGCGTCCTGTTCGTGAGCGAGGAGCTTGCGACGTTTTTTCAGGAGGAGAAGAAATTCAACACGACGTGGGAAGGGGACTCGGCCGGCATGGTGCGCGTGCTCGCACAGTTGGACGCGCTGGATCTGGAGCAGGTGCGGCGGACCGGGGAGCGCGCGAAGCACGGACTCGAGGCGCTGGCGCGCGAGCATCGCGAGATCATCAAGAACGTCCGTGGCGCCGGCGTCATGCTCGCCTTCGACGTCGTGCGCGCCGACTGGTCCGACGCGCTGCTCGACCGGGCGTTCCGGCGCGGCCTCGTGCTTCTGCCGGCCGGCGAGCGCGGCGTTCGCTTCTATCCGCGGTACGACATGGAGCCGTCCGCGATAGACGAGGCGATCGCGATCCTGCGGCTCGCGATCGAGGATCTCGTGCGGGGGCGCGTCGCGATTGAAGCCATGCCGACGCCAAGAATTCGCGTCGGCACGCTGGCGATTCCGATCGACACGATCGAACCGGTCGAGCTTACGGCGAAGAGCTTCGAGCCGATCAAGCTCCAGATTCTGGCCGTGGAGCAGGAGCGCTACGGGGCCCTGCCGTACCCGCCGGACGTGCTCCGGGAGGGACACCGGCCGCTGCTGCAGTTTCCCCTCGCGACGCTCGAGTCCACCGTGGCGAACCCGCGCGCGATCGGCGTCGGCCTGCGCGATCGCGTGTCCGGGCGGTTCGTGGGCTACGCGCTCGGCAGCGCGCTCGAGAATCACGACGAAGAGGGCGTCGCCTCGGACCCGCGCTTCGGCGAGAACAACACGTTCTACCTGCAGGCGCTGGCCGTCCTGCCGACGGTGCAGAACGCCGTCGAGCTTGAAAACCACCTGCTGGATCTGGTTCGCGCGCGTGCGACGACGGCGGGGTTCGAGTACTTCTCGACGCTCATCGAGGACCGACTCCGCGAGACGGGGCCCGAGTGGCTCCGGGCCGCGGCGCTGCTGGATCGGTTCGACAACTATCTCGGCAGCGGCATCTGCTTCGCGTACCTGCAGGCGTTGCTGCCGCCGGTCCAGGAGCCTGCGCCCGCCTCGCCGACGAGCACGTGAGGCCGCTATAATCCACTGCGAATGGAGCGGCATGCGTTTGGCGCCAGGCACGGCGAAGGCTTTCGCGGCGTTTGCCCCGCGATGAGGCCCGCATTGCTGGTCGTTTCGGCAACATTCGCCATCACCGCGGCGATCTCGTGCGGCGCGTCCGTCACGTCGCCGACACAAGCCAACGACCTGTCGGGGATGTGGCGGGGCACAGGTGTGGATTCACAAGGCGCCACCATCGTGACGTGGGCGTTGACGCAGACCGGCGCGAACGTCTCGGGCGCCGTGAAGACGCAAGCGGTCGATCCGAACGACGGCTCGTGCAGCTCGTGTCACCGCAACAAGAGCGGGACGTTTTCAGGCTCGATCGACGGCACGACGCTGATGCTGACGATGCACTTCGCCGCGGGCGCGGATGGCGACCCGACGCCGGCGTGCACGGCCACGCTTTCCGGCACGGCGTCGACCGCCGTCGCGAATCAGCTGGCCGCGGTCTACTCGGGCGCCGATTCCTGCGAGGGCCCGTTCCTGAATGGGAGTCTGCCGATGACCCGGCAACGGTAGGAACGTTCAACGCGCGACGATTGCTCAGGAGAAGAACAGCATGCGAAGACACGTGATGCAAACGGCGATCGGTTTGATGGCTGCGCTTGGGCTGTGCGCGATGGCGTTTGCGCCCGCAATCGCGCAGACACCTCCGGCAGGCGGGCAGGCGCGAGGCGGCGGTCGCGGTCCGGCGACGCCTCCTTTGATCATGACGTCGACGGCCTGGGAAGACGGCGGCGTCATTCCCGACAAGTACACGCAGGCGGCCGGCGCGGGCGCTCCGTCTCCGGAGCTCAAATGGTCGCAGGTGCCGCCGGGCACGCAGAGCTTCGTGCTGCTCATGCACGATCCCGAGCCAGTCCTCAACAAGGGATCGAAGATGGACATCACGCACTGGTTGATTTGGAACATTCCGGGGACGGCGACAGGTCTCCCGGAAGGCGTCGCGCAAGGCGAGTTGCCCGACGGCAGCCGTCAGGTGAGCCTCCGATCGAACAGCTACATGGGTCCAGGCGCGCCGGCGGGTCCGTATCACCACTACACGTTCGAGTTGTACGCGCTGGACACGAGACTCGATGTGGCGCAGCAGACGGCGCAGCAAGCCGCCGAAACGCGTACGGCCGTGATCAACGCGATGGATGGCCACGTCCTCGGCAAAGCCGTTCTCGTCGCGCGCTTCCACCGGTAAGACGGTGAGCAATATCCGCCGCGCCAATGGCGGATGAGCCGATGAGCTCCGCTCGCGACGATGGGGAAACCGCGGCCGTCTATCGGACTGGAATCCACAGTTTCGCCGGTACCCGTTCGACCCGTGTTGTCCTGCACGGGTCACCAGCGGACAGAGTAGCTCATGCGCTACGCCTTCCCTGTCGCTCTCACCCTGGCGGCGCTGAGCCTCATCGCGGCCGCCCAGCCGCCGACTGCAAGCGTGCGCGATGTGCGCCTCACGCTGCACGAAGGGACGTCGATGGCGGCGGCGCTCTCGCCCGACGGCCGCACGATCGCGCTCGATCTGCTGGGCACGCTGTGGACGATGCCCGCCGGCGGCGGCGTCGCGACCGCGATTTCCGACATCTTCCTCGACGCGCGGCAGCCGTCGTGGTCGCCTGACGGCAGGCGGATTGCGTTCCAGGCCTATCGCACCAGCACGTGGCAGATCTGGACCATCAACGCGGACGGCTCATCTTTGACGCCGGTGACGTCACCCGGTCCGTTCGACGATCGAGAGCCGATCTGGTCGCCCGACGGCATGCGCATCGCGTTCTCATCCGATCGGAGCGGCAGTTACGACATCTGGGTCTTGACGCTCGCCACCGGCGACGTCCGGCAGGTCACGTTCGCTTCGTCGAACGAGTTCATGCCCGCGTGGCGTTCGGCCAACGAGATCGCGTTCGTATCCGATCGCCGGAACGAACCCGGGATCTACGGCGTGACGCTGACGAGCGGCGGCGAGCGGACGGTCGATCACCTGATCGCTGCGTCGGCGGGATCGCTGGCCGCGCCCGCGTCCGGTCCGGACGGCACCGTCGCGTTCAACGCGATCACCGGGAGCCGCAGCCGACTCATGGTCGGCCGACGCAACATTGCAGATCCGGACGAAGACGTCTTCCCGTTCCGGCCGCAGTGGGTGTCGGCAGGCGAGTTGCTCTACACGGCCGACGGCAAGATCAAGCGGCGGCCCGCGGCGGGCGGCGCCGCTCGCACCGTCGAGTTCAGCGCGGACGTGTCGTTCACGCGGCCGGCGTTCACGCCGAAGCGGCACCAATTCGATCTCACCGGACCGCAGCCCGTGCGCGGGATCATGCATCCGGCCGTCTCTCCGGACGGGACGCAGGTGGCGTTCGCGGCGCTCGGCGATCTCTGGGTGATGCCGATCGGTGGCACGGCGCGCCGGTTGATGACCGATCCGGCTGTCGACACCGAGCCCGCCTGGTCGCCCGACGGCAAATCGCTCGCGTACTCCTCGGATCGCGGCGGCTCGATGAACATCTGGATCCGCGATCTGCAGAGCGGCGCGGACCGCCAGGTGACCCGCGGGACCGCCGCGGCGATGACGCCCGTCTGGTCGCCGGACGGCACGCGGTGGTCGAGGGATGGCACGGCGATCGTCGTCTCCGCGCTGAAGGTGTACTCGACGCGGTTCCGCGAGGGGACGAATCAGATCCTGCGCGTGTCGCTCGATGGTCAGCCCGATCGCTGGTTCGAGCCGGCGCCGAACAAGTCGATCGGCATGCGCGAGGACTACGGTCCCGTGTGGTCGCCCGACGGGACGCAGATGGCCGCCATCGTCGACGGATTGCTCGCGGCGTGGCCGGTGGCGCGTGACGGCGCGCCGCAAGGGCCGCCGCGGCCGCTGTCGACCGAGCTCGCCGGCTCGCCGACGTGGACCGGCGACTCGCGCCAGCTTCTTTATCAAACGGACACCACGCTGAAGCTGATCGACGTCCAGACTCGACGCATCGTGCGCGAAATCGATCCGCGGCTGACGTGGACGCCGCCGTCGAACACGCGCGCGGTCACGGTGCACGCGGGCCGGCTGTGGGATGGCCGCAGCGACGCGGTCCAGACCGACATGGACATCGTCATTGCCGGCAGTCGCGTCAGCAGCGTCGAGAAGCACAACGTCGCGCTTCACGCGGGAACCGTCGTTGACGCGTCGCGCGAGACCGTGATTCCTGGTCTCATTGAGATCCATTCGCATCTCAGCAAGAGCTACGGCGAGGCGCTCGGCCGCATCTTTCTCTCGTGGGGCATCACCACGGTCCGCAATCCCGCCACGAACATCTCGGAGTCGCTGGAGTATCGCGAGGCGTTCGAGTCGGGCGCTCGCATCGGTCCGCGGCTGATCACGACCGGCGAACCGTTCGACGGCACGCGCATTTACTATCCGGGCGGCACGGCGCTGGACGATGGGGGACAGCTGCCGCTGGAGATCAAGCACGCGGGCGACGCCGGTTTCGACTTCGTCAAGACGTACGTCCGGCTGCCGGACCTGCTGCAGAAGCGCGTGATCGAAGAGTCGCATCGCATGGGCCTGCCCGTCACATCGCACGAGCTGTATCCGGCTGTCGCGTACGGCGCGGACGGCGTCGAGCACATTCGCGGGACGAGCCGGCGCGGCTACTCACCGAAGATCACGGCGCTGTCCCGGTCGTACCGCGACGTGATCGACCTGCTGACCGCGTCGAAGATGACCCTCACGCCGACGATTGGCATTCAGGGCGGCTTCCGCCTGCAGACGCTGCGCGACGCGTCGTGGATTGACGATCCGCGCATCCAGAGGCTGTACCCGCCGTCAGTGTGGCAACGCTGGCGCGAGCAGACGCGGACGCCGGCGTCGG
>JACPZV010000524.1 GCA_016195295.1 Acidobacteriota bacterium | reverse complement strand
TTCGCCACGGCGGACTGAACCAGCGGTCGAGCGGTCTCCGGCGGCATGTTCTTCGTCGCCTCCAGCAGGACCGCGGCGCGCGGAATCAGCACACCTGGATTATCGGCCGCCAGCGCGACGGCGTCGTCCATTTCTTTCAGCGCCCGGCCGAAGAGCGATCCGCCGTTGGCCATGTCGCCTTTCCCGAAGGCCTGACCGGCCCGGACGAGGAGGCCGGCGCCGTGCCAGACCAGGGCCTCGGCGTGCTTCGGATTCTCGGCCAGCGTGCGCTCGCAGAGATCCATGGCTTGCTGGAGACGCGCGTCGTTGCCGGCGACGCCAGCGAAAAAGTCGGCGCGGACCAGATAATCGAACCGCTGCGTGGCGGCCGGTGCGGTCTGCGCCGCGGCGAGGACGAACGCGAGGAGCCAGGTGATCAACGTCATGATGTTCCCTCCACCGTGACGATACGTGGCGGGCGCCGGCGGAGTGCGCGTGCGCCGACGAAAGGTCGAAAAACGCGACTGAACGGGCTAATATGCGAGCCCATGAAACAGTCGATCCCCCCTGCGGTCACTGCCAGCGCGCTCGCGCTTCTCGCGTCGACGTTCGGCGACGTGCGCGACGTGCGTCTCGGGGCGCAGAATCGCATGACGTTTCCGATCGTCGCCCAGGACAGCGGCCACGTCGCCCTGGGTCTCGCGCTGCGCAAGCTCGGCGTGTCGGGCACGTTCATGCAGGCTCCAGCCCATCCCGACGACGAGCACAACGCGCTCTTCGCCATGTTCACGCTCGGCATGGGCCTGCGCTCGATCGACCTGCAGAACAACCGCGGCGACGGCGGCCAGAACGAGATCGGGCCCGAGCTGTTTCAGGACATCGCCGTGCTGCGCACGTCCGAGTTGCTCTCGGCGCATCGCATCGACGGCGCCGAGCAGTATTTCACGCGGGCGATCGACTACGGCTACTCATTCGACCCGGAAGAAGTGATCAAGAAGTGGGGCAGCTCGGAAATCGTCTCGGACTACGTGCGCCTCATCAGGACGCTGCGTCCCGACGTGCTCCTGACGATGAACATCCAGGGCGGCGGCGGGGATCGCGCGCACGAAGCCACGACCGTCCTCGCGCGCGAAGCGTATTTCGCGGCCGGCAATCCCGAGATGTTCCCCGAACAGATTCGCGAGGGCCTCCGGCCATGGCAGCCGAAGAAGCTGTACTTCGCCGGCGGGTTCGGCGTGATTGGCGGCGGTGGTCGCGGCGGACGAGGCGGACGCGGGGACCCTTCGACGAGCTCAGGGCAGGCGCCTCCGGTTCCGCCGCCCGTTCAGCCGGGCGTCAGACTCACGCGACCGAATACGGCGGCCTACGACACGCTGCTCGGCCGGACGTACGTCGAGATCGGCGCCGACGCGCACAGCAATCACAAGTGCCAGGGCACCGGCGGATTGCCCGCGTTGCCTGGGTTCAGCGGCGAACGCGGATTTGGCGGCGGTGCGGCCGCGTATCAGCTCATCGACAGCAAGATCCCCGGACAGA
Organism: Acidobacteriota bacterium; assembly: GCA_016195295.1. Taxonomy (GTDB): domain Bacteria; phylum Acidobacteriota; class Vicinamibacteria; order Vicinamibacterales; family CAVVIG01; genus SRVP-36. The sequence continues at coordinate 1,178 of JACPZV010000524.1, read as the reverse complement.
TGGACAAAGACGAGTCGTCGCTCTTCGACGGCATCGACATCAGGCTGACGGCGCTCGCGCAGTACGCGGGCGCGAATCCGCCGGCCGCGCTGACGAGCGCGCTCGCCGCGATCGCCAACGATGCGCAGCAAGCGCAACGCGCGTTCGACTCGGGCAACGACGCAGGCACGGCCGCGCCGATCGAAGCCGGTCTCACAGCTGTGCGCGCCGTGCGCGCGCGGCTCGCGGCGATGGGCTTGAGCGACAACGCGCGGTACGAGATCGATTTCCGCCTGCAGATCAAAGAGCGTGATTATCAGGACGCGGTCCTCGCCGCGCACGGCGTGACGTTCGACGCAGTGGCCGACGATGGGCTCGTGATCGGCGGGCAGCCGGTGCGGCTGTCGCTCCTGGCGGTGAATCGCGGCGCCGCGGAGGTCAGCGTCAGCAGCGTTGCGATTGCCGGCTTCGACACGCCGTCGACCTGCGCGCCCGGCGACGTCAAGAAGGATGCGGTCTACACCTGCGGCGCCAGCGCGCACGTACCGAAGAGCGCGAAGCTCACGACGCCGTATTTCACGGACAACTACTGGAAGCATCCCGAGAATCCCGCGATCGATATTTTCGAGAAAGGCGTTCCGTTCGGCGTGCCGTTCGCGCCGACGCCGTTCCGCGCGACGTTCCACGTCAAGGCCGGCGACGTCGAGGTCACGAAGGAATTGCCGATTCAGTATCGCTACGTGAAGGACATCTACAACGGCGACAAGCGCATGGAACTGAACGTCGTGCCGGCGTTTTCAGCGCGCGTCACGCCGCCGCTGGCCGTGGTTCCCGCGCCCGCGACCGGTGCGGCGGCTCGAGCGGCTGAACGCGAGATCTTCGTGTCGGTCACCAACGGCACGAAAGGCGCGGCGCAGGCCACGGTCGCGCTCGAGGTGCCCGCGGGCTGGCGGGTGACGCCGGCCACCGTGTCGGTCAGCTTCGCGCACGAAGACGAAGCCGTCTCCGCGCGATTCCAGGTGGGCGCGCCCGCGCAGGTGAAGGTGGGGGAGTACACGTTGCGCGCCGTCGTGACGTCGACCGCGACCGGCGCCGAGCGATTTACGAACGGCTATCAAGAAATCGAGTACCCGCACATTCAGCGCCGTCAGATGATCAAGCCCGCGGAAACGTTGGTGAAGGTCGTCGACGTGAAGGTG
>JACPZV010000523.1 GCA_016195295.1 Acidobacteriota bacterium | reverse complement strand
CGCCAGATTCCACGAGTACCTCAAGCCCGGCCGCGTGCTGATCTTCGGCGAGAGCGAAATCCGCTACCTCGAGAGCCTCGAGACGGCGGCGCGCATTACGTCGGTGCGTCTCGCCCTGACCCTCGATTTTCCCTGCGTGCTGATCACCGGCGGGTTCTCGCCGCCGGCCGAGTTGCTGGTCGAAGCGGAGCGCGCGCGGGTACCGTTGATCCGGACCGCGATCCCCACGCCGACCGCGATCGCCAAGCTCTCGTCGATGTTGGAGGACTCGCTCGCCGAGCGCACGATGATGCACGCCGTGCTGATGGACATCCTGGGGCTGGGCGTCCTGATGACCGGCGAAAGCGGCATCGGCAAGAGCGAGTGCGCGCTGGATCTGATCGTCCGCGGGCATCGTCTCGTCGCGGACGACACGGTGGAGCTGCGCCGCCGTCAAGAAACGATTCTCATCGGCAGTTGCCCGGAGCTGACGCGCCATCACATGGAACTGCGCGGCCTCGGCGTCATCAACGTCAAGGACCTGTTCGGGATCGCGTCGACCCGCGCATCGAAGCGCGTCGAGCTGGTCGTGCAGTTGGAACGGTGGGATCCGCGACGCGAGTACGAGCGGCTCGGCCTCGACGATGAGTTCGACGAAGTCCTGGGGCTGCGCGTCCCGCTCGTCCGGATGCCCGTCGCGCCGGGCCGCAACATCGCGATCCTCGTGGAGGTCGCGGCGCGGAACCAGTTGCTGCGCTCGCGCGGCCACCACGCCGCCCGGGTCCTGGCCGATCGGCTCGAACAGTCGCTACGGCAGGCGACGGTGCCTTCGCCGGACGACGACGATGACGAGCCGGAATCCGGAGCGAGCCGGTGACGCGCCGCCGGGCGCGAGGGTCGCGCAGCGGTCGGCGCGCGCCGTCCGGGTCGCGCGCCCGGGCCGGTCAGCCGTTCATCGTGATCACGGGGTTGTCGGGTTCGGGGAAATCGCAGGCGATTCGCGCCCTCGAGGACCTCGGCTATTTCTGCGTCGACAACCTCCCGACGACGCTGATTCCCACGCTCGCGAAACTCTCGCTGAGGGCCGGCGGCGACATCGAACGCGTGGCCATCGTGGTCGACGTTCGCGAAGGCGAGTTCTTGTCGTCGTTTCCCAGGTTCTTCCGGCGGCTGCGGACCATGCCGCGGCTCAATCCGATTCTGATCTTTCTCGAGTCGAGCGACGCGTCGCTGCTGCGCCGCTTCAGCGAGACGCGGCGCCCGCACCCGCTCGCGCCGGACCGGTCGGTGCGAGAGGGCATTCGCGAAGAGCGCGCGCGACTCAACGGGATTCGGGACCTGGCGGACGAGATCGTCGACACGTCCGACATGACCGTCCACGAGCTGCGACAGTTCTTCATGAGCCTGTCGCGCGACCGGTCGCGGGCCCGGCTCGTCGTCACGCTCCTCAGCTTTGGTTTCAAGTACGGCGTGCCGGTCGATGCCGACCTGATGTTCGACGTGCGTTGTCTGCCGAATCCGCATTTCGTGCCGACGCTCCGGCGGCGGACGGGGCGCGATCGCTCCGTGGCCGAGTTCATGGAACGCGACGCGTCGACCCGGCGGTTCATGGATCGGCTCGACGACTACCTTCGCTTCGTGGTGCCGTATTACGTCGCGGAAGGGAAGAGCTACCTCACCGTCGCCATCGGGTGCACTGGCGGCCGGCACCGATCGGTGATGATCGCCGAGCGTCTGCGCCGCGCGCTGGCGGACGCGGGGATGGCCCGCGTGCGCGTGCGGCATCGGGATCTCGACCATGCGTAGCGGAGCGCCGTCGCGCGCCGGCGGACGGAGGCCGACGTGATCGGCGTCGTGGTCGTGACGCACGGGCAGCTGGCGACCGAGCTGGTCAACGCCGCCGAGATGATCGTCGGGGACCTCCCGCAATTCACGGCCGTGTCGATCGGCTGGCACGACGATGCGAATGACGCGCGGGAAGACATCGCGCAAGCGATCGAGCGCGTGCGCGGCGAGGCGGGCGTGCTGCTGCTGACGGACATGTTCGGCGGCACGCCGTCGAATCTGGGGATGACGTTTCTCGAAACCGACCGGCTCGAGGTGATCACCGGCGTGAACCTGCCGATGCTCATCAAGCTCGCCAGCCTGCGACGGTCCTCCGATCTCCTGGCCGTGGCGAAGGAAATGCGCGAACACGGGCGGGCGGCGATTTGGGTGGCGTCCGATCTGTTGCGCGGCGAGAAGACGGGCGCATGACGTCCCGGGCCGTGACGGTCGTCAATCAACTGGGGATGCACGCACGCGCGGCGGCGAAGTTCGTCCACCTGGCGACGCGATTCGAGGCGCGCGTGCGAGTCGCGCGCGACGGGCGTGAGATGGACGGCAAAAGCATCATGGGCATCCTGCTGCTGGCCGCGGCGCGCGGATCGACGATCACGATCATCGCCGACGGCGCCGACGAACGCGAGGCGCTGAGCGCGCTGGTCGCGCTCGTCGAATCGGGATTCGGTGAGGACGTATGCGCCTGAAAGGGATCGGCGTGTCGCCCGGTGTCGTCGTCGGCCGGGCCGTGGTACTCATTCAGCGCGCCCACGCGCTGCGGTATCGGATTGCGTCCCACCGCGTCGATCAGGAACTGCGGCGCCTCGAGGACAGCCGCGCGCGCTCGCGCGAGCAGCTGGTGGACATCCGCGCGCGCGTCGCCGCGCGACGACCCGAGCTGGCGCTGTTGTTCGACGCGCAGCTGCTGATGCTGGACGACCCGATGCTCCTTCCGCGGGCGGCCACCATCGTGCGCGAACAGCGCGTCAATGCGGAATGGGCCGTCCAACAGGTCTTCGAGGAGTTCAGCGTCGTCTTCGACGAGGTGGCCGATCCGTACTTGCGCGAGCGCAAGGGCGACGTCGCGGATCTCGTGGGGCGGCTCAGGATGAACCTCCGCCAGGGCGTCGAGCGGGCGCGCGATTTGCTGCGCGACCTCGATGAGACGTCGATCCTCATCGCCGATGAGCTCACACCGTCGATCGCCGCGCAGGTCGATTGGACGAAAGTGCGGGGCTTTGCCACCGATGCGGGCAGCCGCACGCATCACACCGCGATTCTCGCCCGGTCGCTCGATGTGCCCGCGGTCGTCGGACTGCACGATGCCAGCCGCCGCGTCCAGGCCGGCCAGATCGTGATCCTCGACGGGAGCGCGAACGAAGTCGTGCTCGATCCACTGCCGGAAGAGCTCGCGGAGGCGGAGCGGTACGCCGAAGACCATCGGCCCGCGACCGCCGGCGACGAGGAGCGCCGAAGGCCTGCCGCGACGGCGGATGGCGTCCACATTCGGCTGGACGCCAACATCGAGTTTCCGGACGATCTTGCCGCCGCCCGTTATGCGGGTGCCGAGGGCATCGGGCTCTACCGGTCGGAGTTTCTGATCACCGGTGCCAGCGACGAGAGTGCGGACGAAGAACGGCAGTATGAAACGTACCGCCGGATGCTGGAAGAGATGGCGCCCGGATCCGTGACCGTGCGAACGTTCGACGTCGACGAGGACCAGCTCGCCTCGCGCCTGTCGCGGCGTTCGCTGGCCGGCGGATGGGCACCCGAGGAAGAGCGGGCGAGCCGGCTCGGCCGACGCGGACTGCGCCTGAGTTTGACGCAGCCCGACCTGTTCAAAGTCCAGGTGCGGGCGTTGCTGCGCGCGGCCCGCCAGGGACACCTCCGGATCATGTTTCCGTTCGTTTCGAGCGTCGAGCAGGTTCGCGAGGCTCGCGCGATGGTGGCCGACGT
>JACPZV010000522.1 GCA_016195295.1 Acidobacteriota bacterium | reverse complement strand
TCGACCGCGTGGCGCCCTGGTGTGCGCGCGCGCTGCGACAGATCACGCTGGGCGACACGACCATGGTCAACGCGCCGCCGAAAGCGACGGCGGGCTGCGCGATGGTCCAGCCTCCGAACCACACGGAGCCGTTCGGCGGTGCCGTGGGCGACACGGTGCGCAGCTGGTTCGTGCGCCCGCGATGGAGCGTCGGCCTCCTCCCGTGCCGCGTCGAAGAGGTGCTCCACCTGGGACGCCTGCCGACGCCGACGTGGCTCGCCGGTCAGCCGGCGGATCGCTTTTTCGCCGACCCGTTTCTCCTCGACGTGCAAGGTGACGAGGTCCGCCTGCTCGTCGAAGATTATCGGTACTCGTCGCGCGCGAAGGGCGTCAGCGAGCTCCGCATGCGGATGGACGGAACGCTGCTCGATCATCGCGTTCTTCCCGGTCTTCCGCTCCACGCGTCGTATCCGTTTCTGCTTCGGGACAAAGGCGCGCTCTTCTGCTTGCCGGAAACGCATCGTGCGCGCCGCGTCTCCGCGTTCGTTCGCGACCAGGCGTCAGGATCGTGGAAGGCGCACCGCGATGTGATGTCGGGCTTTCCCTTTGTTGATTCCACGCTGCTCGAGCACGACGGGAAGTGGTGGCTGTTCTGCACCAAGCAAGGCGACGAAGATCAGTCGGACCTGTACGTGTTTCACGCCGACGCGTGGATCGGCCCGTGGGCGCCCCACGTCTTGAATCCCGTGAAATCGGACACGCGATCCAGCCGACCCGCCGGCGCGTGCTTCAGGATCGGCGGCGCGATCTACCGGCCCGCGCAGAACTGCGCCCGCCGCTACGGCGCCGGCATCACCATCAATCGCCTCGTCTACCTTTCACCGAATCGGTTCCACGAAGAGCCTGTGCTTTCGCTCGCGCCTCCGCCGGGGATCGCGTGGCCCGACGGCGTACACACCATCAACAGCCTGGGCGGCGTCACGGTGATTGACGGGCTGCGGGTCGAACGTCGCTGGGGCCCCGCCGCGTGGGCGAGACCGCGCTATAAATCACACGGTCCGACCGATCACGCGGCGACGAGCTGGGTTTCGACGAGCTGACGATAGAAGTCGCAGGTTTGCAGCAGCGTGTCGTGGCGCCCGATTGCGACGATCTGTCCCCGGTCGAGCACGACGACCTGGTCCACGTTGACGACCGTCGAGAGGCGATGGGCCACGATGATCGTCGTCGGCCGGTAGTCGAGGACGCGCAGCGCGTCCTGCACGAGCGACTCGCTCTCGGCGTCGAGGGCGCTGGTGGCTTCGTCGAGAATCAGCACGCACGGACGCCGCAGCACGGCGCGCGCGATTGCCAGCCGCTGGCGCTGGCCCCCGGACAACTGCACGCCGCGGTCGCCCACCGGCGTCGCGTAGCCGTCCGGGAGTCGCGTGATGAACTCTTCCGCGTGCGCGACCTTCGCCGCGGCGCGCACGTCGGCGTCGTCGGCCGCGGCGCGCCCGGAGCGGATGTTGTCGGCGATGGATCGGGAGAAGAGCACGGGCTCCTGCATGACGATCCCCATCTGCCAGCGCAGCCAGGACGGATCGAGATGGCGGATGTCCTCGCCGTCGAAGAGCACGCGGCCGCGATCCGGGTCGTAGAAGCGTTGGAGCAAGTGCAGGAGGCTCGATTTGCCGGCGCCGGAACGGCCCACGAACGCCACCATCTCTCCCGGTGCAATCGTGATGTCGATCCCGGCGAGCGCCTCGGTTTCCGGTCGCGTGGGGTAGGAGAAGTGCACCCGCTCGAACGTGATCCGGCCCCGCGCCGTCGCGGGCCGCGCGCCGCCCTCGATCCGAATGCGCGGCTCGCGGGCGAGCAGGTTGAAGATCCACTCCGTGGCGCCGAACGAGCGGAGCGCCTCCGTCCAATACGTCGACGTGTTTCGGAACCCGCGCGCGACGAGGAAGGCGTAGAGCACGAACGAGATCAACGCGCCGGACGTCAGGCGGCCTCGGACGATCATCTGTCCGCCGACCCAGAGCGCGAGCAGCGCGGACCCTTCGCCCAGCATGTACGACACGCTGCCCAGCGTCGACGCCGCGAAGAACTTGCGGCGCGCGGCTTCCACGGCTCTGGCAATTCGCTGGTCGTACCGGAAGATTTCGCCGCGCTCCTGCGAGAACGCCCGCACGGTGCGAATCCCGGCGATCGACTCTTCCGTGATCGTCCCGGTGTCGGCGTGCGCGGTTTGCGCGGTCGCCGACGCGTGCTTGACCTTTCGGCCGAGCACCGACGTCAACGCGATCATCGGGGGCACGGCCAGCAGGACGATGATCGACAGCAGCGCCGACGTGTGGAAGAGGAGCGCGGTACCGCCGACGCCCCAGAGCGCGAAGCGCAGCGCGTCGGACAGTTCTTCGCCCACGAGCCGCTGCAGGTTCGGGATGTCGGACGCGAGGCGGGCCGTGATTTCGCCCGTCGTGCGCTGATCGAAGAACGCGATGTCCTGACGAAGCAGCTGCTGGAACGCCCGCCGTCGGACGTCGGCCGCGAGCCGCTCGGACGAGAGGTTGAACAGGTAGTCGCGGCACAGCGTGCCCACGCCCTCAGAGACGAGCAGGACCAGCATGAGCAGGCCGAGGCTGTTGACGCGATCGATGTGGCCGCCGCCGATGCCCTCGTCGATGATCTTGCGAATCGCCCATGGGTAGGCGAGCGCCGTGACCATGCTCACCACGACGAAGACGAGTCCCATGGCGTAGGTGCGCCGCTGGGCGCCCATCAGCCGGAGCAACTCGCGCGCGTGCGCGGCGGTGCCGATCGATCGCGGGGCGTCGGTCTCGTGCATTCGAGCCCTCAGCTTAGCATCAGCGGCGCGCGGGGTTGTCCAATCGTCAGGATTTCTATAGCGTGTACGCCGGAGGTCCCTTACGGCGCTGGTTGGAGTTGGGGTCCTGCTCGTCGCAAGTCTCGCGGCGCTGCTCGTGTACGAGCATTACACGGGCGAGAATCCGGTTCTCGACACACTCTACGATCTCCGGCTGCGCCGGCAGGATCTCGAGGCGCTCGATCGCGCGTGCGCGCGGAATCCGCGCCGCACGGACCTGATCGTCACGCTGACGACGCTGCCGAGCCGCATCGAACGCATCGATCTGACGCTGAAGAGTCTGCTCAGGCAGCGCGTTGCGCCCGCGGCGATTCGACTCCACGTGCCGCGCGAAAGCCGACGCGAGGGCGTGGCGTACGTCGTGCCCGAACGCCTGAGCCGCCTCCGATCGCTGACGATCGTCCGCACGGACGACTACGGGCCCGCGACGAAGGTGATTCCCGCGCTGCTCGCGTGCGCCCGCGATCAGCGCCTGCTCGTCGTCGACGACGACCGCGTCTTTCATCCGACGTTCATCGAGCAGATGGCGGCGTGGTCGGATCAGCATCCGGACGCCGCGGTGGCGGGAAGCGGGTGGGACGCGCCGGCGGATCTGATCGACCGCCCGACGACGCTCTGGGCCACGCTTGCCGGTCTGGCGCCGGCGCCCATCAAGTGCACGCGCGTGCGCGGCTGTCGCGACGTGGACATCGTGCAGGGGATGTCTGGCTACGTCGTGCGGCCCAGAGACTTCGACGTGTCGGCCATCGTCGACTACTCACGAGCGCCGGAGGCGGCCTTCTTCGTCGACGATGTGTGGATCAGCGCGCACTGCCGCGCGCGGAAGCTCGTGTGTCGCGGGCGGCGCGTGTGCTTCCCGTCACGACGTGACGCGCGATTCTACAAACGGTCCAGCGTGTCCCTCGTGAATCGCGGCACCGGCGCCCCGGCGAGCCGCAACAACACCATCATGCTGAAGTTCTTTGCCGATCGCTGGAGGAGTAGTCGGTAGTCGCGAGTCGTGAGTCGGTAGTCGTGAGGTCGTTCCTCCCAAGCCACCAGCCACTAGCCACCAGCCACCAACATCTTTAGACCCTGAACACATACGACGCGTTCGGATCGCGCTCGAAATCCGGCGGATAGCTCGTCCGCTTGTCGGCGAAGTACTTCTCGCGGAAGTCGCCCGCGCTGCGGCGGTTGTAGGTCAGGTAGATGTTGCGCCGGGCCGGTCGGTCATGTTCGGCTGCGACTGATGCGGCGTGAAGCAATCGAAGAACGCCGCGTCGCCGGGCGCCATCGGGTACGGGACGAACTCGACGCCGGCCAACTCGTCGCCCTCGAGCGGCTCCCACTTGCGGCCGATCAGTCCGCGGTGATGATGGCTGGCCGCCAACTCCAGGCAGCCGTTCTCGATCGTGTTCGCGTCCACGGCGATGAGCACGGAAATGAAGGAGGGCGCGTATCGATCCCAGCCCGGCTGGATATCCTGATGCGGCGTGAAGCCGCCGCCGCCCGGCATCTTGAAGTTGACCTTCTCCGTGAACAGGACGGCGTCCTCCTCGAGCAGATCGGACACCGGGTCGACGATGCGCGAATCGACAACAAGCCCGCCGAGCCCTGCGTGGTATTCGGCGAATTTCTCGATACGCGATAACAAGGCGCGAGCAGCTGATCCCACTTCCGAATCATCCACTAACTCGCACTAAATCACTTTCTTGATTACCGCCGCCTTCGCAGAGTCCCAGCAGTCGCACGATCGCGGCAGCCGCCGAGGCGACCTACGAAGTCCTAAACTTTTAGTTGAATTCTCCCTCTCGAGGGATTTAGACTGTAGCGCATCCTATGCCCCGCAGAAAGCGACGACGGCGGGATCAGCTGACCCCGCTGGAGCTAGAGATCATGGAAGTACTCTGGACGCACAGTCCCGCCACCGTCCAGACCGTCCAGAAAGCGCTTCATCGACGGCTCGCCTACACGACGGTTCAGACGATGCTGAACGTTCTCCACCGGAAAGGGAAGGTGCGGCGCATGTTGAAAGGCCGGGCCTACTTCCATCGTCCCGCGCTCAGCCGGCGTCAAGTGCTGGCCCGGACGATTGGCGAACTTATCGATCGTTGGTTCGGAGGATCCGCGACGGAATTGGTGATGACCCTGATCGAGGACCGTCACGTATCTGAGGAGAAACTGACCGAGCTGCGGAACTGGGTGAAGCGTGCCGAGGCCGACGCAGATGCTAAGGATTGACAACGCGATCGCGACGTTCCTCCTGAATGCGGTGTGGCAGATCGGACTTGTCGCCGGACTCACTCGCGCGCTGGTCATACCGCTGCGGTCGTCGGCGGCCTCTCTTCACCGGCTCTGGGGGTTCAGCCTTGTGCTGAGCCTAATTCTCCCGCTCGCCAGCCTCATGCCTCGGGACGCTCTCATCTCTATGTCGAGCGTTGTGGTCCAGTCTATGTCGAGCGTTGTGGTCCAGGAAAACGCCGGCTCTAGTAGCCCCTCGCCCGCGGCTGTATCCATACCGGCATCACACGTGGCGCATGGCGAACTGCAGCGAGACGCGTCCGATCTCCATTTCCCGCGATGGCTGTGCCGCACCCTGACTACCGCGTACGGACTTTTCTTAGTGTGGCGTCTGGCGCTCTCATGGCGGGCGTGGCGGGCCACTTGTGCAATTCGCAGGACCGCCAGTCCGATCCTCTTGTCAGAAGAGTGCGGACGCGCGGCCGAGCGGTGTCGCGTTGCGTTCGGGCTGCCCTCGATCACGGTAGTGAGCTCCCCAAGCGCGCGCGTCCCGGCCGCTCTCGGCTTGCGCTTACCAATCATCGCTTTACCGGAGCGACTCTTGGCGGACCTCTCGGTCGAAGACTTGACAGTGATTCTCGGTCACGAGATGGCGCACGTTCGGCGTTGTGACTTTGGCATGAACCTCGTGTACGAGCTGCTCTATCTGCCCGTGTCGTTTCATCCGGCGGCTGCATTCGTGAAACGACACATGGCGAGCAGTCGCGAGCAGGCCTGCGACGAGATGGTGGTCAGCCGGCTCATGTCGTCCCTTGCCTATGCGCGGTCACTTGTGAGGATCGCCGACCGAATCTCAATCGACGAGGAAATCTCGTACGCGGTCGGGGTGTGTGAGGGCCGAAATCTCGAAGAGCGCGTCCGGCGATTGTTGATGTTGCGATCTGGCGGGAGGGGTCAGTCTGCGGGATGGGCATATGTCGTGGCCGGTGTGCTCTCGGTCTGTTCCGGTGCCGGATACGCGGCCGCTGTTCGCGTCGGCCCAACTGCCGCTCCCCCCCCGCTGCCAGCAGCCGCGACCGCGCTCCAGATGAAAATACCCGCGGCCGCCAGCGACCATCTTCCTATCTCGGTTTTGGAGAAGCGAACCAAGCCCATACAGGCGCCTCGGAATGAACGTGCCGTCTCGGTGGGCCGGTCCGAGATCTTGACGAACGGTGCGGGCCCATCCGACGTGCTCGGGTCCAACACAGCGCTTCAAGAAAACAGGAGCCGAGGGCCAGAGGTCGCCCCCCCACCGCCCATAGCTTCAGCATCCGTGGTGCTCCTAACCGACATCGAGCCGATTCGAGAATCCGAGGTGGGCCCCGAGCATGGCGCCAAAACCGGTACCCTCCTCGCTGCCGCACAGGCTGCAGCGGCTAAGCTGGCGTCCCCGCAGACACTCGGTGGCTTCGTACGCCCCCGCAGAGCCCCCAGGAGCGTTCAAGCGGGCACATTATTGCTCAAGACGAAAAGACGGTTGATCACCTGGGTGGCAGTGGGCGTGGCCAGTGGGTATGCGCTCCGGCGCATCGATTTCGAGCGCGAAGAGCATCAGGGCAAGCGTGATAAGGAACAACACGAGGGTCGGTAGAAAACCACTTCGCCAAGGAGTGACGTGATGTCGGGTTATGCAATCCGCGTTTGTATCGTCGTTGCGGCCGTAATCGCGGGCGGTTGCTCGAGCGCCACCCCGACAACTCCGACGCGGCCATCGGCAATCACTCCAACATCGACAATCACTCCAACACTGAATGGTAGCGGTAGCGAGAGCGGAGTGGGAACAAGCGGCACTGGCTCCGGGACCGAGGTGAAAGGGGTGCTCGCGAGCAAGACCGGAACGTGCCCCGACTTGTCGTTCACGGTCGGCACTCAAAGCGTGAAGACCAACAGCAGCACGCAGTTTGAGAAGACGGCTTGCGTGGATCTGGCGAACGGTCAGACGGTCGAAGTGAAAGGTACCCTGAGCGGCGCGTCGATTGTCGCGACGAAGGTCAAGCGTTTGCTGAAGCCTTGAGTGCGTGCGATGCTCGCGACGGTCGCGCAGGTGATCCACGAACGGCTGCTCCGACGACGCGGTACCGCGGGGAGCCCTGCTTCCGATTGGGGCGCATCTACACGGCCAGTGAGAGCCGGGACCACGACGCGAGCTTGGCGCCGGTGGCTGCAGGAACGGCGAAACTGTCTCTCTCGTCAGGATTGGCTGTCTGTGCTCTACCGAGGGGTGCGCGATGCGGTGATGATGTGTTCTTGGGAATTGCAGGAAATGGGGAGTCCTTCCCGGTACACATGTCGCCACGGAGGCATGGAGTTTACCGTGCGCCGATGGACCACCGATCGATTGATCGCCCAGGAAGTCTTGAGAAAAATACCCTATCCTGAGCCCCGTCGCGGAGAAACAATTCTTGACTGTGGTGCTCACATTGGCGTTTTCAGCATTCTCGCTGCGCGCGCAGGAGCGCGTGTTCTTGCTTTTGAACCAGACCCCTCGAATTTCGCTCTTCTGAAAGAAAACTCGAAGGCGTATCCGACAGTGACAAGCGTACCGCTCGCGATTGCAGGAACTTCAGAGAGGAGGACAATGGGGCGTCGGATTCGATGCACGACCAGCGGATGGTCTTTCTTTGAACCAGAGGACGCTCAGAGCGTTGATTGCATTTCTCTTCTTGAGATTTTGGAGAAGTGGGACATTGACGATGTCGATCTCCTCAAACTGAACGTTGAGGG
>JACPZV010000521.1 GCA_016195295.1 Acidobacteriota bacterium | reverse complement strand
GAAGGCCCACTTGAGATGTACATTCCCCATCTTCGCGCCGCTGGTCCCCAGCAGTTTGCCACCTGAGTGCTTCCGGCCTTTGACCAGCCGGGCGTACGAGGCAAATTCCTGCACCCGATCGAATCGATGGATGTCATGAATTTCGTAGAGGATCGTGAGCGCCAGCACCTTGCCGATGCCGGGCACCGATCGCAAGCGGTGAAAAGCGTCGCCGTCATGGCGTTTCGCCTCGCGGACGAGCGTCAGCTCGAGGTCGGTGATCAGGCCGTCGTAGCGCTCGAGAAGCGCGAGGTCGACCTCGATGCTCTTGCGGACACTCGCATCGGGAAAATGGTCGGGCACGCCCTCGCGATTGGCCGGGTACGCCAGCCGGCGCTCGAACTCCGGGAGGGTGTACTGCGCGCGTGTGTTCTGAATGTGTGCCAAGAGCTGCCCGCGCTTCCGGACCAGATGGAGTCGTCGCCGCAGTAAATCCCGTGTCGACCGCATCGTGGCCGGATACACGTAGGACTGCGGCAGCAGGCCGCCGCGTAAGAGGCTCGCGATCTTGTGCGAGTCGATCTTGTCGTTTGAGGATGCAGACGTACATCGTCTTCACATGGAGATCGATTCCGCAATAGTGGCAGTGCTGGCGGTTGTAGAATCGCATCGGTCCTCCTCCTGCGCGGTTTGCGCATTCGCCCTGCGCCAGCCTACTGGCAATCAGTAGGAGCACAGGGGGAGGCCTGAATAAGAATCAACGCGCTGGAGTCGACGGCGCGGAACTGACGCTGGCGCGCCGCGGCTCAGCGCGAAACGTTGGGCGGGCAAGCTGGGCGGCGGTTGACATCTTCGCTGCAAGAACGCACGGCGGGGAGCGAAACAAAGGCGGGCCTGCATCCGCGCGAACTCGCGGATCGCGGTGTGCGAGTCGAGCTCGCACGCCATGTGTCGCCCGCGGGCGGCGCGAGTGGAATCTTCACAGCGTTGGTTGAACGTGCGCGGCCCCTGAGTCGGGTTCCACGCCGCACGAGTCGACGTGTAAGGCCACGAGTCGGTGATCACGTCGTGTCGAGTCGGGCTGCACGGCCCACGAGTCGATCTGCACGGCCCGTGAGTCGCGCTGAACGTCCCGGGGGTGAGGGTGAACATCCCGCGAGTGAGGGTGAACGTCCCGCGAGTGAGGGTGAACGTCCCGGGAGTGAGGGTGAACGGCCCGGGAGTGAGAGTGAACCGCCCGAGAGTCACGCTGAACGTCCCGAGCTTGACAGGTAACGTCCGAGAGGGGAGACGTCGCAGCTCAGTGGCGTGCCAAGTACACGCGATGGCGTCTGGTGAACAGGCGATGACGTGCAGGTAACGTGCAAAAGCCTCAGGTGAACAGCCGAAGGCGGCAGGTGAACAGCCAAATGAGGTAGGTGAACCGCCGATCACGGTCAGTGCGCACGCACTGGCGCACAGGTTACGACCAGAGACGGCATCTCGCGCTTCGGCGAGGGGAGCTTCTATACGCGACCGCGACGGGCGAGATGGTCCGGGCGGCGTGCGCATGATTCATCCGGCCGTTCGTGTTGCTCTCCCGGCATCCCGCGGTGTATGGTGAATGTATGGCACGGCTCCTGTCCACGACGATTCGTGTCGACGAGGAGGACGTACGCGCACTGAAGCGAGCCCGAGCGGCGGGTCACTCCGCCTCGGGGCTCATTCGGAAGGGTTTGCGCGTCGTGGCGTCGCGGTACTACACCGGACGACGCCCACCCTCGACGCGTCTGTTCGAGTCGACGGACGCGAAGCTCGGGCATGAGTCCGAGCTGTTCCGAGATCTCACGGCAGGTCTACCGAATCCTCACGACTGATCGTCGCGGCTTCGCCGTCATTCGCGTTGGTTCGCGTTTCACGCGGGCGCTCGAGCTGCTGCCATGACGACAGCCGCACGAAAACTCCCGAACCACGCGCGAGGGAGCCGATGGCGCGTGACGAGCGCGCCGGAGGCGGCGACGTGACGGCCCGATGTGGCGTCCTCGCGCTGCTGTGGTGCGCAATTGGAGTGTCCTGCAACCGGGCGCCAGCCGCCACGCCGGCCGATGCGTCCCCGTCCGCGCAACCCTGGTTCGAGGACGTCGCCGACCGCGCCGGCATCCAGTTCGTTCATCAATCCGGCCATCGCGACGCGTTCTACCTTCCCGAGATCATGGGCGGCGGCGCGGCGCTGTTCGACATGGACAACGACGGGTACCTGGATCTCTATCTCGTCCAGAGCGGCCATCTGTTCACGCCGGCCGACAAGCAGCCCGGAAACCGGCTCTATCGGAACCGCGGCGATGGGACGTTCGAGAACGTGACCGCGGGCAGCGGCAGTGATGTGGCCGGCTACGGGATGGGCGTCGCGGCCGGCGATTTCGACAACGACGGGAACGTCGACCTGTACGTCACCAACGTCGGCGCCAACGTGCTCTTGAAGGGCGACGGTCACGGCCACTTCACCGACGTGACGGCGAATGCCGGAGTGGCGAGCTCGGGGTGGAGCACGAGCGCCGCGTTTCTGGACTACGACGGCGACGGCTGGCTCGACCTCTTCGTCGTCCATTACCTGAACTGGCAGCCGTCCGCCGAAGTCCAGTGCTACAGCCTCACCGGCGTGCCGGACTATTGCAGCCCGAAGACCTACGATCTGCCGTCATCCGCCACGCTCTACCACAACAACGGCAACGGGACGTTTACCGACGTCACCGATCGCGCCGGTTTGCGGGCCGCGGTCGGCAACGGCCTCGGCGTTGTCGCCGGCGACGTGGACGGTGACGGCCGGATCGACGTCTTTGTCGCCAACGACGGCACGCCGAATCATCTGTGGATGAATCGCGGTGGCGGTCGTTTCGAGGACGCGGCGTTGACGATGGGTTGCGCGGTCGATCTGGACGGGAAGCCTAAAGCGGGAATGGGTGTCCACCTGGCCGATGTGGACGGCGACGGCGACCTCGATCTCCTCGTCGTGAATCTCGACGGCGAATCGGACTCGTTCTACCGCAACGAGAAAACATTCTTCCGCGACGACACGGTCTCGGTGGGCCTTCGAACGATCAGCCGGCCGTTCACGCG
>JACPZV010000543.1 GCA_016195295.1 Acidobacteriota bacterium | reverse complement strand
GTACAGATGGAAGGCGGGACGCAGTTTGGAAAAGTGAGCCCACTGCGCGAGCGCTTCAAGGTGATTCACCGACTCGCCGGTTTCGATCTCGATGATGATCTGCGGACGATGACCGCGATCCTGCGACATGAGCACGAGGTCGGGATAGAGCGCCGCCGGGCCCGCTCCGACCGGAGCGTTTTGTTCCACGCCGGGGTTGATGCCGGCTTCGTACTTTCGACGAAACTTGGTTTGTAACAACCGGATAATGCGGTCGTGCTCCAATTGTTCGCGGACCGGCCGCACCAGAATCGGACTCACCGAGCGCCTCCAAACGATTGGATAATCAGGACATCAAACGCGGAAGTCTAACATACTCTGTCGAGCACCCTACCTTGGGGTTGGGCCCCCCGGACTGTGTCGAGTTAAAATACTGACTGAAGTGCGAACCGTGATGTCGGATGATGCGGCGGCAAAGATCCTGATCGTCGATGACGATGAGGGCGTGACGCACACTTTTGCACGCATGCTGCGCTTGGAGGGATACCAAGTGCGGACGGCCGTCAACGCGGAGACCGGGCTGCGCGAAGCCCAGCAAAGCCACCCGGACGCGATCATTCTCGATCTCCGAATGCCGTTGCTCGATGGTCTCGGTTTCCTGCGCCGCCTTCGAGCGCACGACGATCAGCGGTCGACTCCAGTCGCCATCGTGACGGGCGACTACTTTCTAGACGACTCGATCTCGACCGAGCTCCGCGAGCTGGGCGCCGAGCTTCGGTTCAAGCCCCTCTGGCTCGAAGACCTGGTCGGTCTGGCCCGCAACCTCCTCAAGGTGACCCACTGACGGATCCGGGCAGCCGATTCCTCAGAGCCTGCCGCAGGCAGACCGTCGACGTCACGCCAGTCTGGTTCATGCGACAGGCCGGCCGCTACATGAGCGAGTACCGGACCTTGCGCGAGCGCTATTCGCTGCTCGATCTGTGCCGGACGCCGGATCTGGCGGCCGAAGTGACGCTCCAACCTATCCGCCGCATCGAAGTGGACGCGGCGATCCTGTTTTCGGATCTCCTGCTTCCGCTCGAACCGTTGGGCGTGCGGTTCGACTTCGTGCAAGGTGAAGGCCCAGCCATCGAGCAGCCGTTGCGGACCGAAGCGGATCTTGCGCGCATCCGACCCTTCGAACCGCGCGAGTCCCTGGCGTACGTCCTGGAAGCGATTCGATTGATCAAGCGCGACCTCGACGGGCGTGTGCCGCTCATCGGGTTCGCCGGCGCGCCGTTCACGCTGGCGTCATACGCGATTGAAGGCGGCCACTCCAGCTCGTTCGCGCACACCAAGGCATTGATGTACGGCTCGCCTGCCGCGTGGCACCGTTTCTGCGACGTGCTGGCCGACGTCGTCGGTGCTTACCTCACGGCGCAAGTCGAAGCGGGCGTCGACGTCGTGCAGGTCTTCGACTCGTGGGTCGGCGCGCTCAACGCGGCGGATTATCGCGAGTTCATCCTGCCGCACACGCGACGGATCTTCGACCGGATCGCGCCGCTCGGCGTGCCGACGATTCACTTCGGTGTGGGCACCGGCACGATCCTCGGCGAACTGCGCGAAGCGGGCGGCGACGTCATCGGCGCGGACTGGCGAACACCGCTGGACGAGGCGTGGGCGCGTGTCGGGTCCGACCGTGCCATTCAAGGGAATCTCGATCCGACGCTGCTTCTGGGTCCGCTCGATCGCGTGTTCGCCGCGACCGACGACGTCCTGGCGCGCGCCGGCGGACGGTCCGGCCACATTTTCAACCTCGGCCACGGCATCCTGCCGATGACGCCGTTGGAGCACGTGCAGGCGCTGGCGAGATACGTGCACGAGAAGACCAGAAGGACGTGATGTTGGGCACTCGGCACCCACGTTCATGACTAAACCCGGCGTCCTCCTCATGGCCCACGGCACGCCGTCCTCGATGGACGAGATGCCGGAGTATCTCCGCCTCGTACGCGGCGGGCGGCCGGCGTCCGACGAGTTGATCGCCGAGATGCGGCGCAACTACGAGGCGATCGGGGGGCGCTCGCCGCTGACCGACCTCACGCAGGCGCAAGCCGCCGCCCTGCGCGCCCGGCTCGGCCCGGAGATTCCGGTCGCGGTCGGCATGCGCAACTGGACGCCGTTCATCAAGGACGCGCTCGCCGAATTGGCGGCGACCGCCGTCACTCGAGTGATCGGCATCCCGATGGCGCCGCAGTTTTCGACGCTCAGCGTGCAGAAGTACACCGAGGCGGCGACCGCCGCGCTGCCGGCGGGCCTGCGCTTCGACGCCGTTCACTCGTTTCACGCGCACCCGCTGCTGCTCGAGGCGTTTGCCGAGCGCGTCCGTGCGGCACAGCCAAAACCAGACGAGCTGGTCGTCTTTACCGCGCACGCCCTGCCCCAGCGCGTCATTGACGCGGGCGACCGTTACGCAGACGAGGTGGCCGAAACCGCGCGCGGCGTCGCCGGGCGCGCGGGCTTGACGCGCTACGATCGCGCGTATCAAAGCGCCGGACGCACGCCCGAGCCATGGATCGGTCCCGACATTGGTCAGGTGATCGACGATCGATCCGGAACCGGTACGCGCAAGTTCCTCGTCGTGCCGATCGGATTCGTGTGCGACCACACGGAAATCCTGTACGACATCGACGTGCAGGCCGCTCGGACCGCGCGCGAGTTCTCCACGTCGCTTCGCCGCACCGAGTCGTTGAACACGTCGCCGACTTTCATCGCGCTGCTCGAAGACGTGGTCCGGAGCCGGATGTGATCGATGTCGCGGTCGTGGGCGGCGGCATCGCCGGCCTCGCGACGGCCTACGAGCTGTCGCGGCGCCAGCGGTCGTTCGTCGTCTTCGAGCGCGCGCCGCGCGCCGGCGGCGTCATTCTCAGCGAAGAAGTCGACGGCTTCACGATCGACGGCGGACCGGATGCCCTGCTCGTCCAGAAGCCGGACGGCATCCGGCTGTGCGAGGAACTCGGGCTCGGCGACCGACTTATCTCGACCAAGCCGCCGCGACTCGCGTACATCCAGCGCGGCGGCCGACTGCACCCGCTGCCCGCGGCGTCGGTGCTGGGCATTCCGACGCGCTTCGGTCCCTTCATCCGCACGCGGTTGTTTAGTTGGCCGGGCAAGCTGCGCATGGGCGCGGAGATCTTTGTCGCGCCGCGCCGCGAGGACGGCGACGAATCCATCGGCGCGTTTGTGACCCGCCGCTTCGGGCGAGAAGCCGCGACGTATCTGGCCGAACCGCTCCTCGCCGGCATCCACGCGGGCGACGTCGACCGCTTGTCGGTCCAGGCGCTGTTTCCCCGCTTCGTCGAGGCGGAACGCGCACACGGCAGCCTGCTGCGCGCGTTCAGCCGACGGTCGCAAGGCCCCGCCTCGTCTTCGGACGGTGCCTTCAGATCCCTGCCCGGCGGTTTGAGCGAAATGGTGCGCGCGCTCGTTCGGAGTCTCGGGAGTGACCGCGTGCGAACGGGCGCCACCGTGTCGGCGATCACCGGACGCGGCCCATTCGAAGTACGGATATCCGGCGGAGAGACGATCGACGCACGCGCCGTCGTGCTTGCAACGCCGGCGTTCCAGACGAGCGCCCTCATGCGCGATCGAGACGACGAGATTGCGCGGCTTGCGGGAGAGATCCCGTACGCGTCGGCCGCGACCATCGCGCTGGCCTTCAAGCGCGACGCCGTCCCGCATCCGCTGAACGGCTCGGGTTTCGTCGTCCCGCGCGTCGAGCAAACCGGCATTCTCGCGGGATCGTGGCTGTCGTCGAAGTGGCCGAACCGTGCGCCAGATGGCCACGCGTTGCTGCGCACGTTCGTCGGCGGTGCGCGCGATCCCCAAGCGCTTCAGAAGTCGGATCACGAGCTGGTGACGCTGTCGCTGGCCGCGC
>JACPZV010000078.1 GCA_016195295.1 Acidobacteriota bacterium | reverse complement strand
TTTCTGCTCGACCCGGCTCAATACACTCCGCCCACTCAGGCCCAGCTGGTGGCGGACTACAACCGCAAGGTGTCGCCGGTGACCCTCAACTCCAACGGGCTGCCGGTGGTGCTGTCCGCGAAGGACGCCACGTGCACGGCGTCCAACTACCCGGTGGCCGCGATGCAAACGGCCTTCTGCAACGCGGCGAAAGGATCGCTCTCGGCCGGCAACGCGACCATCACGTACAATTCGTTCGCAGAGCTCCTCGCCATGCAGACGTTCACGTCCTATGGAGGCGGGCCGGTCGTGGTGCAAACGTGGCAGATCACCGGCGATGGCGCGCTCACCGGCGGCCGCAACGCGACGGTCGAGGTCGTCGCGACGATCGAGACGCCGAAAGTGCCGGCCAATTCGTACGCCGCGTTCGGAACGGACAGCGGGTGCGGGGCGCTGAACTTCTCGGGCAACGTGCAGACGGGAAGCTACAACACTGCCGGGTTGACGGGCAGCACTGCACCAACCATCTCGAGCGACGGGGGCGACGTGGGCACCAACGGCAACCTCACCATCTCCGGCCATGTGGACGTAGGGGGCAACCTGTACACTCCGCGCACAGGCGTGGGCGCCTGTACCACTGGTAACGTCACGGCGTTGACCGAGAGCGGGCAGGCCACCGTTTCAGACAGCGTGGTGCAACTGCCGAAGTCGGTGACGTATGCCGCGCCGACGATCCCGAGCCCCTCGCTCCTTCCCGCCGTGAGCATCGCCTCGGTAGACGGGACAACATGCGGCCTGCTCGGATTGACCGCAGCGAACTGCAGCGTCAGCGGCAGTACGATCACGATCAACGGCAACGGAGCGACGCTATCGCTCCCGAGTGTCTCGCTTGCGTCGCACGTCAACCTCGTCCTGACCGCCTCAACACCCTCAGCCCAGTACAACTTCAACAGCATTTCGCTGACCGGCGGTTCGTCTATCGGCGTCAGCGCGACGTCCACGGGCCAGAGCGTGGTCGTGGATGTGGTCGGGAAAAACCCCGACGGCACGGACATCGCGACGCCCATCGACTTCACCGGCGGCACCTATACGTCAGTGACCGGATGCGCGACCTGCTCCTCGTACGACGCCTCGATGCTGCAGATCGTCTACGGGGGCAGCGGCAGCATCAACATGACGGGCAACAGCAGCGCTGCGGCGGTATTTTACGCGCCGAACGCGGCGGTCACGCTCACCGGCTCAACGGCAGTGTACGGTTCGATACTCGCCAAGACCATCAACGACTCAGGCGGCGCCAGTATTAACTACGACAGCAACCTTTCGAGCTCCCTCTTCGTGCCCGGCAGCCCGGTGATCGGGACCTTCACCTGGAAGCGCTACTGACCGTGGCGCAGCGCTGAGCTGCCGTAGAATGACCGGCGATGTCCTCGGATTTCTCCGTCGTCGCCATCATCGCCGCATACAACGAAGCGGACATCATCGCGCACGTCGTCAGCGATCTCGTTAATCAAGGCATTCACGTCTACTTCCTGGACGACGGGTCCACCGACTGCACCGTGGTCGCGGTCGAGCCATACCTGGGCCGCGGCGTCCTCGCCATCGAGCGTCTCGCCAACCCGGGCACGCGTGACGCGACGCACGGCTTCGAGTGGGAGCGCATTCTTCTCAGGAAGACGCAGCTCGCACGAGAACTCGACGCCGACTGGTTCATTCACCACGACGCCGACGAGTTTCGGGAAAGCCCCTGGTCCGGTCTATCGCTGCACGACGCGATCCGGCGCGTCGACGCGCTCGGCTACAACGCGATCGATTTCGCGGGCCTCGATTTCTGGCCCGTGCACGATGGATTCCGGGACGGCGACGATGTGCGTCACGCGTTCACGTTGTACGCCGAGCCGGCGCTGTACGATCGGCTGCAGATCCGCTGCTGGAAGAAGACCGCCGACCTCGACCTAGCGTCGAGTGGCGGCCATGAAGCGCGCTTCGCCGGCCGCAAGGTCTTCCCACTGCGCTTCATCCTCCGCCACTACCCCATCCGCGGACAGGCGCACGGCGAGCGCAAGGTCTTCCACGAGCGGCGAAGCCGATTCAGCGAGCAGGAGCGAGACCGCGGCTGGCACGTGCAGTACGACGACGTCCACGAAGGGACGTCGTTCATCCGCGACCCGTCCACGCTGACGCCTTACGACCCGGACGCGGTGCGCCTCGCGCTGACACTCCGGCATCGGGGCGTCGAAACGCTCGAGGAATCGCTGCGGGACGCCACCACGACGCTCGACACGCATCGGCGCGATCTCGACCAGTGTCGCCAGGAACTCGCGCGGACACACGAGGAACTTGCGCGGACGCGGGCGGAGCTCAGCGCCCGCAGTGCCGAAGTGGCGACGCTTCACGGCGTCGCCGCCCGGATTGCCGACCTTGCCGCGCGGAACGCGGAGGTCGCGGAGCGGAGCGCCGAAGCCGCGGCCCTTCGCAATGCCCTGGACGAACGCGTGGACGAGATCGGACGCTGGCGCGCGGCCGTCGCAGACCAGACCCGGCGGCTCGACGCGCTTCACGGCTCGCTGAGCTGGCGGTGGACCGCGCCGGCGCGCGCGGCGTATCGCCTGCTCAGAGGACGATGACCATGCGCGCGTGCTTCGCATGACTCCCGATGTCTTTCTGGTGCTCGTCGAGTACGGGCAAGCGCACGAGCGGGCGGCGCTCGATCTGCTGATCCCGGCGTTGCAGCGCGTGTTCCCCGGCGCGACGTTGCGCGCGGTGGTCGTCGACAACGCGCTCTCCGGAGAGCCGGACTGCGCGATCGATCGCGCGTCCGATCGCGTGAGCGGCGACAACACGCTACACGAGTTTTCCGGTTGGGATCGCGGTCTCGCCTGGCTGGACGCACGCGGCGCGCTCGAGCCGAAGTCGATCGTCGTCCTGGCCAACGATACCGTCGCGCGCACGGACAAGCGCGAGCGCGTGCAGAATTTGACGACGGATCGCGTGCGGCCCGCGGCGGACGGCGCGCTCATTGGCTGGGTCGAGGAGTATCCGCGCGAGGTGGAGCTGTTCGGCCTCCCGCTGCGCCATTTCATCGATACCAGCCTGGTCATCGCTACACGGCGCACGTTCGGCGCGCTCGGCCCGTTCGCGCGGCCGCCAGCCGACGATCTCGTGTTCGCCGACGACTGGCGTCAGTTCTTCCGCGACCCCTCGCCGCTCAGCGACACCTATCGCGCGTACCTCAGGACGTACTTCTTCGGCGAGCGAATCGACCCGGAGTTCGACCAGCGCTGGTACGCGCACGACCCGATCGGCGAGCGCAACTTCGACGCGTTCAAGGCGAAGCTGCGCTGCGTCTTCTGCGAGCATCTCCTGAGCGCGCGCGCGCGCGCCCTTGGCATCCCGCTGGTTGACATCCGTCAGCCACGCGTGTCGGTCCTCATCCCCTGCTACAACCTCGGCGCGTATCTCAATGATGCGGTCGAGAGCGTTCTGGCACAGACCTGCCAGGACTTTGAGATCGTCATCGTCGACGACGGTTCGACCGACCCCGGCACCCAGGCGCTGCTGGCGGACTATCGGCGGCCGAAAACGCGCGTGATCCGGATCGCGCATGCGGGCGTGTCCGAGGCCCGCAACGTGGCGATCGCCAATGCGACGGGTCCGTACCTGTGCGCGCTCGACGCCGACGATCGGCTGGAGCCGACGTATCTCGAGAAGGCGGTGCGGGCGCTCGACGAGGATCCGTCGATCGCGTTCGTGTCGTGCTGGGCCCGGATGTTCGGCGACGAAGCGTGGGACTGGAAACCCGAACGCTGTGATGTGCCGGCGCTGCTCTGCGAGGACACCGTCTGCACCGCCGCGCTCGTGCGGCGCGACGCCGTCCTCGCCATCGGCGGATTCGACACGCAGATTCCCATCCAGGGCGCCGAGGATTGGGAGCTGTGGCTGACGCTCGTCGAGCGCGGGTATCGCGGCGTGATTCTCCCTGAAGTGCTGTTCAGCTACCGGCGGCGTCCCGGTTCGCTGAGCACGGTCTCCTGGTACGGCTCCGGGCACGTGCCGCTGACGAACTACCGTCTGGCGAAGCACGCCGACAGCTACCGCGCACACCTTTCGGATGTGCTCTTGTATCAGGACACTGAAACCGCCGGCTTTCTGCGGCGCAACGACGAGCTCGAGCGGTACATCGGGACCGAGCTCGAGCCCTTCGTCGCCGCGCAGCGCGAGGAACTCGCACGGCTCCGCGCGCGCCTGGCGGCCGCGACGTCCACCGCGGACGGCGGCGCGGCGGACGATGCGGTGACAGACTCGCCCCGCCGCTGACATCGTCGTCGTCGACGACGCGTCGACCGACGTGTATACGCGGCAGGTGATCGCGCGGCTCGAGCGCGACGGCACGTTCGTCGCGCGCGGACCCGGGCGCGGCGCCTCGGCCGCCCGGAATCTCGGCGCCAGGCTCACCTCTGGCGACTATCTCGTCTGGCTCGACGGCGACGACACGCTCGAGCCGGGCTACTTCGACGCCGCAGCGGCACGATTGGACGCCGACGCGGAGATCGATTTCGTTTCCTGTGCGATGCGCGCGTTCGGCGACGTGCAGTACGTGTGGACACCGTCGCCGCCGACGTGGGTCGACGCCGTGTCGACAGGCGGCGTGCCGCACGCGTCGACGCTGGTGCGGCGCCGCGTGTGGGAGACGCTGGGCGGATTCGACGAAGATCTGCCGACGTTCGAGCTGCTGGACTTCTGGGCCTCGGCGCTGGAACGGGGCTTTCGCGGGATCATTCTCGAACAGCCGCTGCTCAATTACCGGGTGCGTCGCGGTTCGGGCTACCGGCGCTCGATCCAATCCACGACGTACCTCGCCCGCCTCAAACACTTTTACGCGAAGCATCGCGACGCCGTCGGGCGGCACGGGCTGGCGCTCATCGAAGCGAAGGAGGCGTTCCTCGTCAGCCAGCGGGACTACCTGAAGACCCTCGAAGCGCGCGTCGGCGCGCTCGAGGCCGAGCAGGCGCAGCTCCGGCAGGAGATCGCCGATACGGCGCGGCGGCTGCACGCGCGCAGCCTGCCGCGCGTGGACTGGGGCGATCTCCGGCGTGTCCGGCCGCTCAGTCAGTACTGGGGCCGGGATCGCGGCACGCCGATCGACCGTTATTACGTCGAGCGCTTTCTCGGCGGCCATCGGGCCGACATCCGCGGCCGCGTTCTCGAGGTGCGGCATTCCGAGTATACGAATCAGTTCGGCGGCGACGCGGTCGTCGCGCGCGATGTCGTCGACATCGATCCTGCCAGCCCCGCGGCCACGATCACCGCCGATCTCCG
>JACPZV010000496.1 GCA_016195295.1 Acidobacteriota bacterium | reverse complement strand
CGCTTTCGGCATCGCCGGGGTGCTCTTCGGTCTCATCGCGGGCTGGATTATCGGCTCGCAGCAGGCCGCGCTGCGGCCACCGATGGCGGCGCCGCCCTCTCAACAAGCCGCCACGAGCACGCCCACTGGCGGCGCGGCTTCTACCCGCGCTGCCGTTCTCGATGACACGCAGGTCAACGCCCTCAAGTCGGTGGCCGAGCGCGACGCGAAGAACCCGACGCCGCGCGTCCAGCTCGCCAACCTCTACTTCGACGCGGACCGTTACGATGAAGCGATCAAGTGGTACGGCGAGGCGCTGGCGCTCACGCCGAACGACGTCAACGTCAGCACGGATCTCGGCGTCTGTTACTACTACACGAACCAGCCCGACAAGGCGCTCGAGCAGTTCGCGCGTTCGCTGAAGCTCGAACCGAAGCACGCAAAAACGTGGCTGAACGTCGGGATAGTCCGCGCGTTCGGCAAACAGGACCTCGCCGGCGCGCAGGAAGCCTGGCAGGCCGTGCTGAAGATCGCGCCCGACAGCCCGGAAGCGCAGGCCGCCAAGCGCGCGCTCGATAGTCTGAGCTCGGCGCATCCGGGAATGAGCACGCAAAAGCCGGGGGTGTGATGCTGCGCTTCGCGCTCCTCTTCATTTTGATCCCGCTCGTCGCGCGGATGTTTTGGCGCACGGTCGACCACTTCATCGAAGGCGTTACCGGGCAGACGCGCCATCCGGCCGCACGGCCTCAAGCGCCGCCGCACGGTGTACAGATGGTGCGTGACCCGGTGTGCGGCACGTTCATTCTGCCCGAGCGCGCGGTCACGCTCCTCGACGGCCGCACGCGGCTCTTCTTCTGCTCCAACGCCTGCCGTGACAAGTACCGGGCCCGGCCCTCGACACGCTCGGGCCGCCCTGAGTCTGCCGAAGGGCGTACCGCATGAGCCTCGAATCTTCCCTCCGCGCCGACATCGTCGAAGTCGGCCGGCGTATGTACGCGCGTGGGTACACGGCATCGAACGACGGAAACATCAGCGTCCGGCTGGGATCGGATCGGCTGCTGATGACGCCCAAGAGCGTGTGCAAGGGCTTCATGACGCCCGACATGATGTGCATCACGGATCTCGACGGGAAGAAACTGCAGGGTGATCGCGATCCGTCGTCCGAGATGCTGATGCACCTCGAGGTGTACCGGCAGCGGGCCGACGTGCAGGCGGTCGTGCACGCGCATCCGCCGACGGCCACCGGCTTCGCCGTCGCCGGCATTCCGCTGGACCGCGCGGTGCTGGCCGAAGTGCTCACCACGCTGGGCAGCATTCCGATCGCGGAGTACGCGACGCCGTCGACGAAGGAACTGCCGGAGGCCGTGCGCAAGTACATCAAGGCGCACGACGGCATGCTGCTCGCGAATCACGGCGCGCTGACCGTCGGCACCGATCTGTACGGCGCGTATTACAAGATGGAGATCATCGAGCACTTCGCGAAGATCAGCCTCGTCGCGCGACTCCTGGGCGGCGAGAACCTCATTTCCCGAGGCGAGGTGATGCGGCTGCAGGAGCTGCGCGGCACCTACGGCATCAAGGCCCCGGCGCCTATCTGCGCCGACGAAGCGACCGTACAGGATCCGGCCACGTGTCAAGTCGTCCAAGCGCCCGAGAGCGCCGGCGCGCGCCTGGTGCCCGACGCGGTCCAGCGGGCCGTCGAGGCTGCTCAGCACAATGACGAAGGCGAAATTCGGTTAACATACCGCGAGTTGTCCGCACTAATAGAGGACGCAATCAGGAACTTACGCTGAAGGGCTGAGAGCTGAGGGCTGAGGGCTGCTGATCGATCAGCCCTGAGCCTTCAGCCTTTAGCCCTGACAGCGAAGGAGATTCTCATGGGCGAGGCGTTAGGGCTGGTGGAAACCAAGGGCTTGGTCGCGATGATCGAGGCCGCCGACGCGATGGTGAAGGCGGCGAAGGTCACGCTGGTCGGCTGGGAAAAGATCGGCGCGGGCTACGTCACCGCGATGGTGCGCGGCGACGTCGCGGCCGTCAAGGCGGCGACCGACGCCGGCGCGGCCGCGGCCCGCCGGGTCGGCGAGCTCGTGTCGGTGCACGTCATCCCGCGTCCGCACGCGAACCTCGAGGACGCGCTGCCGATCGGCAAAGCCACGGCCACGAAGGCCTGACGCGTTGATCTTAGCCAAAGTGGTCGGGACCGTGGTCGCGACCCGGAAAGATCCGCGGCTCGTCAGCAGCAAGCTGCTGGTGGTCCGCCCGATCGATCCGCGCGGCAAAGCCGAAGGCAACTATCTCGTCGCGGTCGACACCGTGCAGGCGGGTGTCGGTGAAACCGTGCTGATCGTCAGCGGCAGTTCCGCGCGCATGGCGGCGGGTTTGAAGGATTGTCCGGTGGACGCCGCCATCGTCGGCGTGATCGATTCCATTGAGATGAACGAGTAATGCAGCTTGCGAAAGTCATTGGCGACATCGTCGTGACGCGGAAGGACGAGCAGCTCACGGGCATCACGCTGCTCGTCGTCCAGCCGCTGACGCCGGAGCGCGAGCCGGCGGGGCGACCGCTGGTCGCCGTCGACGCGGTGGGCGCCGGCGTCGGCGAAGAAGTGTTCTTCGTCCGCGGCAAGGAAGCGAGCTTTCCGTTTTATCCAGCTGAGCCGCCGGTGGACGCCGGAATCGTCGGGATCGTGGATCACTGGGACCTGGAGCAATCTTAGGATTACATCCTCAAATTCCAAAAGATGCAGATCGCCAGGGTCATCGGCACTGTGGTTGCGACGCAGAAGCATCGCAAGTTCGAGGGCGCGAAGCTGCTGCTCGTGCAGCCCTTGAACCTCGACGACACGCCGCGCGGCGTCGCGCTGCTCGCCGTGGACGGCGTCGGCGCCGGCGTGAAGGAGAAGGTGCTGATTGTGCTCGAGGGGCGCGCGGCGGGCGAGGCGCTTGGGAAAAAGGCGGCGCCGGTCGATGCGGCGGTCGTCGGGATCGTCGATCGCGTCGATGTGGTGATGGCGTGATTTGGTGACGGGGTGGTGGAGTGACGGAGTGATGGGCGACGGCGTGGACGAACGAGAACTGCGCGAGATGATCCGCGCGTCGATCGCGAGACAGTTGGGGACCGGAGTCGGCGCGCCTTCCACCGACCCGCGTCCCCACCTTCACGTGAGCCACGTGCGGCTGGCGTTGCCGCAGGGCGGCGATGGCGACGGCGCGTGCCTGATTGAGCCGGCGGTCCGCTGCACGCACTGCGGGTACTGTCAGTCCTACGGACACTGAAGGCGGGTGGGGCAGGTGTGGCCGGTAAGGCAGGTGGGGAAGGCCATACACCCGCGGTGCCCACCTGCCCTACCCGCCCTACCCGCCTTACCCGCCCTACCTGACCTATGAACGTTCTCGTCACCCGCAAGCTCCCCTCCTCCGTCCTCGATCGGCTTCGCGCTGTCGCGAACGTAGACCTGTACGCCGGCGACGCCGCTATCCCACCGGACGAGTTGCGCGCGCGCGTGGCCGACAAGCACGCCTTGGTCTGCCTGCTCACCGACACGATCGATCGCGATGTGATCGACGCGGCGCCGTCGCTGAAAGTGATCGCCAACGTCGCGGTCGGCTACAACAACATCGACGTCGCGCACGCGCACGCGCGCGGCGTCATCGTCACCAACACGCCGGACGTGCTCACCGAATCCGTCGCTGACTTCACGTGGGCGCTGATCCTGGCGATCACGCGGCGTTTGTCGGAAGGCGAGCGGCTGCTGCGCCGGGGCGAGTGGAAGGGTTGGGCGCGCGACTTCATGCTCGGGACCGAGCTGACGGGGAAGCAGCTCGGTCGGGTCGGCCTGGGACGTATCGCGCGCGCCGTGGCGGCGCGCGCGCCGGCCTTCGGGATGCGCGTCGCGTACACCTCCCGCCGCGACACACCGGGGGACGGGGGCCCCCGGAGTCAGGTTGTGCTGCCGCATGCTGAATCGATGTCGCTCGATCGCCTGCTCAACACGTCCGACGTCGTGTCGCTGCACGTGCCGCTCACGCCGGACACGCGGCATCTCATCGACAAGCGCACGCTCGCGCGCATGAAGCGATCGGCGTACCTGATCAACACGGCACGTGGCCCCGTCGTAGACGAAGCGGCGCTCGCGTGGGCGCTGCAGCAGCATTTGCTCGCGGGCGCGGCGCTCGACGTCTACGAGAATGAACCCGCGATTCATCCGGACCTGCTCGGGCTTGAGAACGTCCTGCTCGTGCCGCACCTCGCGAGCGGGACGACCGAAACGCGAACCGCGATGGCCGACCTCGCCGTCGACAACGTGATGGCGGTCCTCGGCGGCCGCGCGCCGCTGACGCCGGTCTCGTGACCGCTCGGCGAAAGCCTCGCCCCTCGACGAAGCTCGGGGCGACCCTGAGATCGCCGAAGGGTCGCGCTCCGAAACGCGTAGCGCGAGGTTTCAGCCGAGCGAAGAACGTCGAGGCGGTCATGCGCGCGCTCGCGCGCGCGATCGACGATCTAGAATTGCCGGCGGTCGAGAAAATCGCGGAAGAGAGTCAGGAAGATCCGTTCGAAGTCTTGATCTCGACGATGCTCTCGGCGCAGACGCGGGATCCGGTGACCGCGGCGGCATCGGCGCGATTGTTCAACGTGGCGCGCACGCCGCGTGCGATGGCGAAGCTGACGGCGCCGCAGATCCAGAAACTGATCTATCCCGTGAGCTTCTATCGCCACAAGGCGAAGCACGTGAGGGAAACGTGCCGGCTGCTCGTCGAGCGCCATGGCGGCCGCGTGCCGGGAACGATGGAGGAGCTGCTGACGCTGCCGGGCGTCGGCCGCAAGACCGCGAACCTCGTGCTGATTCTGTCGTTCAAGAGCCTGAAGAACATCTGCGTCGACACGCACGTACACCGGATCTCGAATCGCCTGGGCTGGGTCCGCACGCGCACGCCGGAGGAGACCGAGCAGGCATTGTATCGAGCGACCGACGGCCGCTGGTGGCCCTTCATCAACTTGTATCTGGTGACTTGGGGACAGAACATCTGTCGGCCCCTCTACCCGCGCTGCTCCGCGTGCGTGATTCGCGCGTACTGCGCGCAGGTTGGCGTGACGCGGACGTCGAAACAATGAAGAAGAAGGCGCTCCTCTGCGTGTTCTGCGGTTGCTTTCTCTTCTTCAAAGCCGTGCATGCCCAGTCGGCGCCGGTCATTGTCGTCGAGACGACCAAGGGAACGTTCGCGTTCGAGACCTATCCCGACGACGCGCCCCGCACCGTGGCGCACCTCGTCGATCTCGTGAACCGCGGCTTCTACGATGGACAGCGCGTGCATCGCGCGCAGCCCGGCTTCGTCGTGCAGTGGGGCGATCCCCGGTCGCGCGATGTGGCGCGCGAGGCCGAGTGGGGCCGCGGCGCGGACGCGTCCAGCGGGACGCCGATTGGCGTCGCCGAAATGCCGAAGACGCGCACGCACTCCGCGGGGGCCGTCGCGATGGCGCACCCGGGCAACCCGGCGCGCGCCGACAGTCAGATTTTCGTCACGCTCGCGGATCGCCCCGACTTGAACGGCAAGTACACCGTCTTCGGCCACGTCGTCTGGGGCAGCGATGTGCCCGCGAGGCTCGAGCGGGGCGACGTGATTATCAAGATGTACGTGAAGGAGTGACGCGCGTCATCCACCCTACCTGCCCCACCTGCCCTACCTGCCCTCTACCCGACCTGCTTGTAGCGTTCCTTATCAAATCCGAAAACCACCCTCGATCCTTTGATCAGGATCGGCCGGCGAATCAGATTCGGATTCTTCATCATCAGATCGATCGCTTCCTTCTTCGACCTGGGCAGGGGCCGCTGCTTGAAGACCGGGCTGCGCGTGCTCACGAAATCGAGGAAGCGTTCCGCGTCGATGTGCTTCTCGAGGAACTCCCGCGACGGCGGCTCCTTGTTGATGTCGAGCGGGTGCACGTCCACGCCGGCTGCGTCCAGAAAACTTCTGGCGTTCTTGCAAGTCGTTCACGTCGGTTTGGCGTAGAAGGTGGGCTTGGGCATGAGAGATAGGATAATGGATCTGAAATCTCATGCTGACCGTCAACGAGATTTTCTATTCGATTCAAGGCGAATCGACGCTCGCCGGTCGGCCGTGCGTGTTCGTCCGCCTGACGGCCTGCGATCTTCGCTGCGCGTGGTGCGATACGGCGTACGCGTTCCACGAGGGTCGGAAGATGTCCGTGGACGATGTGATCGCCGTGGTCGATCGGCATGACTGCAGCTTGGTGGAAATCACCGGCGGCGAGCCGCTGCTGCAGGACGACGTGTATCCGCTGATGGAGAAGCTGCTCGCGCGTGGGCGCACGGTCATGCTGGAAACCGGCGGGCATCGGTCGATTGAGCATGTGCCGGCGGCGGTGTTGAAAGTCGTCGACGTCAAATGCCCGGCGAGCGGCGAAGCCGACAAGAACGACTGGCGCAATCTCGACCGGCTCGCTCCCCAAGACGAGGTGAAGTTCGTCGTGCAGGATCGGACGGACTACGAGTTCGCGCGCGACGTCATCGAGCGGCGCGGCCTCGCGTCGCGCGCCGCCGCGGTCCTCATGTCGCCCGTCCACGGCGTCCTCGATCCGAAGACGCTGTCGGAATGGATTCTCGCGGATCACCTGCCCGTTCGTCTGCAGCTGCAACTCCATAAGTACATCTGGTCGCCCACGACGCGCGGCGTCTGAGCCATGAGCCCTCAGCCCTCAGCCTTCAGCCCTCAGCCCTCGACTCTCAAAGCGGTCGTTCTCCTCAGCGGCGGATTGGATTCGTACACCGCCGCGGCGATCGCGAAAGCGGACGGCTTCTCGCTGTTCGCCTTGACGATTCACTATGGGCAGCGGCACGACCGCGAAGTGGAATCGGCGCGCGCGGTGGCCAACGCCCTCGGCGTCGAACGGCAGCTCGAGCTCAATCTTGATCTCCGCGCGATCGGCGGATCCTCGCTGACCTCCGATGCGCCCGTGCCGCGCGACCGCGACGTCACCGCCACCGGCATTCCCTCGACGTACGTGCCCGCGCGCAACACGATCTTTCTCTCGCTCGCCCTCGGGTGGGCGGAAGTCCTCGGCGCGGCCGACATCGTGATCGGCGTCAACGCGCTCGACTATTCCGGCTATCCCGATTGCCGCCCCGAGTACGTCCGCGCGTTCGAGCAGGTGGCGAACCTCGCGACGCGCGCCGGCGTCGAAGGCGCGCGCTTCCGCATTCAGACGCCGCTCATCGCGCTGAGCAAGGCGGACATCATCCGCCGCGGGCTCGCGCTCGGGCTCGACTACGGCATCACCCACAGCTGCTACGCGCCCTCGCCCGACGGCCGGCCCTGCGGCCATTGCGACAGCTGCGTGCTGCGCGCCAAAGGCTTCACGGACGCCGGCGTGGCCGATCCTCTGGTCCTGCGCTAGAATCACGCGAACTTCGGTGCCGTTTCTCCGCCCCGCGCGGCGCTCGACCCGGTCGTGGCCCTGCCCTACATCGCGAGGGTCGTGAGCTCGGGCCAGCCCGTCGTGAGCGAACTCACGAGAGGCCAGGTCACCGGACGACTGACGGTGGTGCTCGCGTACCTCGTCCGCGGGCCGACCGGGAACGTGATCGGCGTGCTCGCGCTCGGCCTCGATCTGCTGGGCATGCAGACGTTGTTCAACAGAATTCCGCTGCCGTCCGGATCCGTGATTACGTTGTCGGATGCAAACAGCCGCGTGCTCGCGCGCAGCCTGGCGCCCGAGAAGTACATCGGCCAGAAGCTCACCGCGCAACCGAGCCCGCTGCCGGAGGTTCCGCCGACGCAGCTCGTCATGGGCATTGACGGCGTGCCGCGCGTCTACGGCAACGCCTTGGTCAGCCGCGGTCCCTGGCTGCTGAGCGTCGGCATTCCGGCGAGCGTCGTGCTCTCGAGGTTGGCGCCGCTCTACACCAGAAATCTCGTGACCGTGATCACTTCCGTGACGGCCGTGCTTCTGATGGCGCTGTGGTTGTCGCACCTGCTGAGCGGCGCGGTCAACCGCGTGCGGTACGCGGTCGAGCGCGTCGCCTCGGACGACCTGTCGCCGCCCGAGCGCATGCCGGCACCCAACCTGGAGATCGGCCGCCTGCAGACGGCCTTCAACACCATGGCGTCGAATCTCAGGGACGCGCGCGGCGCCCTGGATCACCAGATCGAGCAGGAGCGCAAGGTGCGCGAGACGCTCGAATCCCTGCAGCGCCAGGTGGTCCGGCAGGAGCGGCTCGCCGCCGTCGGCGTGCTCGTGTCGGGGGTCGCGCACGAGCTGAACAACCCGCTGCATCGAGTCGTACGGCGGCACCATCGGGCACCTGAAGAACGGATGGGGCGGCGCGACGTTCTTCTTCGAGCTCCTGTCGGCGGACCCGCGGCCTCTCTCGTCTTCGTCGAATCGCGTGGCCTCCCAGTCCGATGACCGACCGCCTGTACTACACTGACCCGTACCTGCAGACGTTTGACGCGACGGTCGAGACGGCGGAACGCCGCGGCGATCGTCTCCTCGTGACGCTCGATCGCACGGCGTTCTATCCCACGTCGGGCGGCCAGCCGTTCGACACGGGCACGCTCGGCGCGTGGTCCGTCGTCGACGTGATCGATCAAGACGACGGATCGATCGCGCACGTTGTCGAGATCGGGAGTAGGCCGGGTCCTTTGGACCCGGCGTCGGCGGGTCCGGAAGGACCCGCCCTACGGCTGGAACGCAGAACCCGGCTTCACGGCATCATCGATTGGCCGCGGCGCTTCGATCACATGCAGCAGCACACCGGACAGCACGTGCTGTCGGCCGCGTTCGATCGTGTGTTCGGCGTGCGGACCGTCAGCTTTCATCTCGGCGCGGCGGCGTCGACGATCGATCTCGCCCGCGAGATGATGCCGGCGGAAATCGCGGCCGCCGAGGCCGAAGCCAATCGCATCGTCTGGGAAGACCGTCCGGTCGCGATCCGGTTCGTGAGCGCGGAGGATGCCGCGACGCTGCCGTTGCGGAAGGAGCCCGTCCGCGGCGGCACGCTGCGCCTGATCGACGTCGAGGGCTTCGATTTGTCCGCGTGCGGCGGCACCCACGTCGCGCGGACGGGCGGCATCGGCGTCGTCGCCGTCGCGTCGTGGGAACGATTCAAAGGCGGCCAGCGCATCGAGTTCCTGTGCGGTGGCCGGGCGCTCGGTCGATTCCGATCGCTGCGCGAGACCACGACCGCCAGCGTGCGGCTGCTTTCCGTGCTGCCTGAAGAGTTGCCGGCGTCGATCGAACGTCTGCAGGCGGAAGCAAAGGATCAGCAACGTGCGATAGCCGCGCTGCAAACGGAGCTGTCACGCTTTCGCGCGGAAGAACTAGCCGCGGGCGCCGCACAGGTCCGGCTGAGGCCGGACGCTACCGAAGCGCGGCTGGTGCTGCGCGCGGTCGACGCCGACGCCAACGGCTTGAAAGCGCTCGCGTCAGCCATCACCGCGAAGCCTGGATTTGTGGTCGTGCTCTTGTCGGCGTCGACGCCCGCGCTCGTCGTCGTCGCGCGATCCGCGGACGTCAGCCTCGCCGCGCATCAAGCGTTGTCCGCACTGACGACGAAGTTCGGCGGGCGTGGCGGCGGCAAGCCGGAGCTGGCGCAGGGCGGTGGTCTCGAGGCGCCAGCGCAGGCGATCTTTGACGCCGCGCGCGCGGCGATTGTCGCGTCTTCGTAGCGCGAGGCTTTCCCGCCTCCGCTGAGGCTTCGGCGAGGCTCGCCTGAAAGGCTCGCCCTACGTCTTGCCCGGTTCAGCGGCGGAATTGAGCAAGCCGGACGACGATGGCGTCGGCGGCCTTTGTGATCGTGTCCGCGGGCGCGTCGAAGTTGTTGGCGAGGATCGAAAAGACCAGCGGTTCGCCGTCGGCGGTCGTCACATAGCCGGAGAGACCGCGGACGTTGGCCATGGATCCGGTTTTCGCGCGCGCGTTGCCCTCAGCCGGCGTGCCTTTCATGCGATTGGCCAGCGTGCCGTCGCGGCCGGCGATCGGCAAGGCGGCCTCAAACGGCCCGCGCAGTCGCGCGTCGCGATCGACGTGCGCGAGAATCGTCACCAGCGCCTCGGGCGTCACGTAGTCGTAGCGCGACAATCCCGAGCCGTCGCGCTGAATCACATCGGCCTGCTGCACGCCCCACGCCTGCAACGCCGTCTGCGCTGCGGCACGGCCCGCGGCCGCCGTCGGTGTGCCTGCCGCGGCCCCAATCGTTTTCAGGAATGTTTCGGCGTACTGGTTCTGGCTGACTTTCATCAGCCGCGTCGCGAGCGCCGAGAGCGGGGGAGAGGTGTACGCGATCAGTGCCGTCCCGCTCGGACGCGACGGCGGGCTCGTCAGATCGTCGACGTCGACGGCGGCGCCGCGCACGTCGATGCCGTTGGCGATGAGCGCCGCGCGCAGCGCGTTGACGAAGAACTGCGTCGGATTGTCGACCGACACGCTGAGCACGCGTGGCGCGCCGCCCAGCGGCACCGAGCCGCTCAGCTCCAGCCCCGAGCGGCCGGGCAAGCGGCGGACGTCGACCGGCGTCGTGCCGTTCGCGGCGCCGGTCGTCACGATGTTGTTGATCGTGAGGCCACTGTAGGCCGGCGCGACCGAGACCGAGGCGGACTCGCCGACCGCCGGGCCCGGGCCGACGGTGACGCGCGTCATGTTCTCGTTGAACTGCAGCGCGCTCACGCCGGCGGCGTAGTCGTCGGGCAGATCGTCCCACGACCAGCCGAAGCCCAGTTCAGTCTCGTCGAACGCGTTGTCGTCGCCAATCACGCGTCCGGTCACGGTCCGAATGCCCGCGCTCTTGAGACGCTCCGCCCAGTTCGTGAACAGGCGATCGGCCATGCCATCGATCGCGCCGATACTCGGATCGCCTGATCCGACGACCAGCAGATCGCCGTTGAGGACGCCGTCGGAGAGCGAGCCTACTCCGAAGATCCGCGTGTCGTAGGTGGAGTTCCATCCGAGACGCTCCGCGGCCGCCGCCAGCGTCACGATCTTCATGTTCGACGCCGGCATCATCAGCTTGCGCGCGTTGAGCGAGTAGAGCGTCTCGTCGGTCCTGAGTGATTTGATGACGATGCCCCAGTAGCCGCGCGCGAGCGCCGGATCAGCGAGAATCGTGTCGATGTCGTGAACGAGGGCGGGAAGGGCGGGCGGGGCGGGTGTGGCAGGTGAGGCGGGTGGGGCGGGTAGGGCGGG
>JACPZV010000495.1 GCA_016195295.1 Acidobacteriota bacterium | reverse complement strand
CTCGGCCAGGCGCGCTACGTGCACTTGCTGCTGTCGACGCCGGACCTTGCCCGGATCGGCCAGGCGACGCGAACCGTCGCCGTGTTGGCCAAGCTCGATCGCGAGCGCGTCGCGAACCACCAGCGCACGCTCGCCGCCCTCGAGGCGAGTCGAACGGCGCTCGAAAGTCGCGAGCGCCAGCTTGTGTCGGCCCGCGACGCCGCCAAGCAAGCTGCCGTCGCGCTCGACCGCGCGGCGCAAGCGCGGACCGCGCTGGTGCGGGACATCGACCGCCAACGCGATCTGAACGCGCAGCTCGCAGGCGAACTGCAAGCGGCGCAGCAGAAGTTGCAAGCGCAGCTGCGCGATCTTGCGAACGGCATTGCGGTCGCCGAACCCGCCGGGCTGCCGCTGCGGCCGTTCCGCGGCGACCTCGAATGGCCCGTCGCCGGGCGCGTGCAGCGACGGTTCGGCCGGGGCTCGGAGTCGCACGGCATGGAGATCGCCGCCGCCGACGGCGCCGAGACGCACGCCGTGCACGGGGGCGTCGTCGCGTTCGCCGGCGCATTCGCGGGATACGGCAATCTCGTGATTCTGGAGCACGGCCCGCAAACCTACAGTCTCTACGGCGATTTGCTTGACGTGGCCGTCAAAAAAGGCGACCACGTCGAACGTGGCCGACTGGTCGGCACGGCGGGACCCACCCCGTCGGGTACCACCGGCCTGTATTTCGAGTTGCGCATCGACGGTCAGCCCGTCGACCCGCTACAATGGCTGAGGAAACGCTAAGAGGCCTATGTCTTCGAAAACCCGCCTGATCGTCCTGAGCATCTCCGCGCCCGTGATCGCGTTCGCGATCGTCGGCGGTTTCCTCGGGAAGGTGATGGCCGGTCAGCAGAGTGCATACCAACACCTCCGAATTTTCGACGACGTCGTGAATCTGATTACGAGCGCGTACGTCGAGGAGGTGAACGTCGACAAAGTGATGCGCGGCGCCATGCACGGGCTCGTCGACAGCCTCGATCCCGACAGCGCGTACCTGACGCCGGAGGAAGCGAAGCAAGTGGAAAGCGGCGCCGCACTGCCGCCGGGCGGCGTGGGCCTCGAGCTCACGCGGCAGTACTACCTGCGCGTTATCGCGGCGCGGGACAACTCACCGGCCGCCAAAGCCGGGCTGCGGACCGGTGACTACATCCGGGCGATCAACGAGACGCCGACGCGGGAAATGTCGGTCTGGGAAGGCATGCGCGCGCTGCGCGGCGCGCCGGGCACGAAAGTCTCCGTCACCGTCATTCGCGGCAACGCGGCCGACCCGCACGTCGTCGAGTTGTCGCGTGAGGCCGAGCCAGCCTCGATGGTCAGCGGCCGGATGGCGGGCGCCGGTGTGGGCTACATCAGGATCGCGGCCATCGGCGCGACGGCGTCGGCGCAAGTGAAGACGCAGATCGCCGACCTCACGAAGGGCGGCGCGTCGAAACTCGTCGTCGACGTGCGGCACACAGTCGGCGGCTCGCTGGACGACGGCTTGTCGCTGGCGCGTCTGTTCGTGGGCACGGGTACGCTGGCGATGCGCGAGACGAAGAACGGCGCGCGCGAAACGGTGTCGGCCGCGTCGGGCGATGGATCGATTGCGCTGCCGATGGTCCTTCTCGTCGATACCGGAACGTCGGGCGCGTCGGAGGTGTTTGCGTCGGCGCTCGCCGGCAATCAGCGCGCGGACCTGATCGGCGAGCATACGATCGGCCGCGCGGCGGTACAGAAACTGGTGAAGTTGCCCGACGGCGCGGCGCTCTGGCTTTCGACGACCCGCTACCTCACGCCCGCCGGTGCGCCGCTGCACGAAAAGGGGCTGGATCCCACGGTGCCCGTGGACGAGCCGGACGTCGAGTTCGGCCAGCCCGTGCCGGCGACCGATCCGATTCTCGACAAAGCGCTCGAACGTCTGAGCGCGAAAAAAGCCGCGTAAGCTCCTGTGTTATATTGAGGATTCGTCTCACGCCCGATTTTCGCAGGAGATGTAGGCGCGTAGCTCAGAGGTTAGAGCGCCTGCTTGACACGCAGGAGGTCGGTGGTTCGAGTCCACCCGTGCCTACCATTCGACTCGCCCTGAGCGCGCGCCTTTCGGCGCGGTCGAAGGGCTCGCTCATGGCAGGCCGCGATGGCATCAAGTCGAAGGCCCTGAGCGAGCCCGAGCCCTCCGTGGCAAGTCGAAGGGCACGCGCAACAATCCCCGAATGAGTCAGATCACGGTCACGCTTCCGGATGGATCGAGTCGCAGCATGCCCGCGGGCGTTCCCGTCCGTGACGTGGCTGAGGGTATCTCTCCGCGGCTGGCGCAGGCGGCGCTGGCAGGTGTCGTCGACGGCAAGCTGGTCGATCTGGCCTACCGGCTCCATGGCGACGCGGCCGTTCGCATCGTCACCGACAAGAGCCCCGAGGCGCTCGCGCTCTATCGTCACAGCACGGCGCACCTGCTGGCCGCCGCAGTCACCAATCTCTTCCCGGGCGTGCAGTGCGGTATCGGTCCCGCGACCGACGAGGGCTTCTTCTACGACTTCGTGGTCCCCCGGCCGTTCGTCCCGGAGGATCTCGAGAAGATCGAACAGAAGATGCGAGAGCTGGCGTCGCAGGATCTCGTGTACGAGCGTCAGATGTGGCCGCGCGAAAAAGCGAAGGACTTCTTCAGCAAGCGTGGCGAGCCGCTCAAGGTGCAGCTGATCGACGAGAAGACCGCGGGTCAGGCCGAAGTCTCGTGCTACACGATCAAGGATCCCGACACCTTCATCGACTTCTGCGTCGGGCCGCACGTGCCGTCGACCGGCAAGCTGAAAGCATTCAAGCTGCTGTCGACCTCGAATGCGTACTGGAAAGGCGACGCGCGCAACCAGCCGATGCAGCGCGTCTACGGCACGGCGTTCTTCTCGGACAAGGAGTTGAAGTCGTACCTCACACAGATTGAGGAAGCCAAGAAGCGCGACCATCGCAAGCTGGGTCGGGAGCTCGGGCTGTTCTGGTTCCACCCGTGGGCGCCTGGCGAGCCGTTCTGGCTGCCGAAGGGCACGACCCTCGTGCATCTGCTCGGCAACTACATGCGTGAGGTGCTCTTCCCCGCCGGCTACGTCGAGGTGCGCGCGCCGCTCGTGTTCCACAAGGCCTTGTGGGAGACGTCAGGCCACTGGCAGCACTACCGGCAGAACATGTTCCTGATTGAATCGCCGGGCGAGGAAGAGAAGTCGGGCCTGAAGCCGATGAACTGCCCGGGCCACATGCTGCTGTTCGGCAGCGAGGTGCGCAGCTATCGCGACCTGCCGATGCGAATCCACGAACAAAGCGTGCTCCATCGCATGGAAGCCTCCGGCGTGCTGAGCGGCCTGACCCGCGTGCGCGAGTTCATCATGGACGATGCGCACATCTTCCTCCGCGAGGATCAGATCGGCGAGGAGGTCGAGCGGCTGTTGCGCCTCGTGCGGCGCGTGTACGACGACTTCGGGCTCACGCCGGAGATGAAGCTGTCGACGCGGCCCGAGAAGTACCTCGGCGAGAAGGCCGCGTGGGACCACGCGGAGGCCGAGCTCAAGAAGGCGCTCGAAGCCGCGGAGCAGGCCTACACGATCGCCGAGGGAGACGGGGCGTTCTACGGGCCGAAGATCGACTTCGCCGTCACCGACGCGCTCGGCCGCAAGTGGCAGTGCGCGACGATTCAACTCGACTACCAGTTGCCGCAGCAGTTCGAGCTGAAATACATCGGCGCGGACAACACGGAGCACCGGCCGGTCGTGATCCATCGGGCGATTTTCGGCAGCTTCGAGCGGTTCATCGCGCTGCTGATCGAACACTACGCCGGGGCGCTTCCGCTCTGGCTGGCGCCGATTCAGGCGATCGTGCTGCCGATCGCCGACCGTCACCTCGACTACGCGCGGTCGGTCCAAGCGCGTGTGCGCGAGAGCGGCCTGAGAGTCGAGCTCGACGAGCGGCAGGAAAAGATCGGATATAAGATTCGGGAGGCTCAGCTGCAGAAGGTGCCCTACATGCTCGTGGTCGGCGACCGCGAAGCGGCCGAGGGCACCGTGTCGGTGCGGACGCGCGCCGGCGGCGATCAGGGCGCAAGCTCGATCGACGGATTCGTCGCGTCCGCGCGCGAGGAGATCGCGCGCAAAGGCACATAGGAGGCTTTATCGCTTTCGAGAGAAGTCCCCGGCGTGATGACCGCACGCGGGTCAACGAACGCATCCGGGTCCGCGAAATCCGCGTGATTGACGACACGGGCGCCCAGCTCGGCATCATGCCGCCGCCGCAGGCGCTGGCGATCGCGAAACAGAAAGGGCTCGACCTGGTCGAGATCTCGCCGACGGCCGTGCCGCCGGTCTGCCGCATCATGGATTTCGGGAAGTATCAGTACCAGGAGCAGAAACGCGCGCGCGAGGCTCGGCGGCACCAGAAAGTGATCGAGGTCAAGGAAATCAAGTTCCGGCCGAAGGTCGACGAGCACGATTATCAATTCAAGAAGAAGCACATCGAGCGCTTCCTCGAGGACGGCGACAAGGTGAAGGCGACGATTTTCTTCCGCGGCCGCGAGATGGCGCACCCCGAGATCGGGCGCCGCATTCTCGAGCGGCTGGTCGACGAGCTCCGCGACGTCGCCGTGGCCGAAACGATGCCGCGGATGGAAGGCAACCAGATGCACACCATCCTCACGCGGCGTCCGCAGACTGGGGGCGGAAAGACCAAGACCGCGGCCGCGAGCGCCGCGCGATAAGGAACAGAGAATCATGCCGAAGCTGAAAACACACCGCGGCGCCGCCAAGCGCTTCAAGCGGACCAAGAACGGAAAGTTTCTTCGGGGCAAGGCGTTCAAGCAGCACATCCTGAGCAGCAAGACCACGAAACGGAAGCGCGGACTCCGCGGCACCTCCACCGTGGCGGCGGTCGACGCGCCGAAGATCGCCAGGATGCTGCCGTATAAGTAAGGTGGCTGGTGACTGGTGGCTGGTAGATCCGAAATCAGATCGGTAGCGTCCGGCTTTAGCCGGACCTGTGTGGAGTAGACGATGCCGCGCGTGAAACGAGGAACGGTTCGGCGGGCCAAGCGGAAGAAGCTGCTCGGTCTGGCCAAAGGCTATTACGCCAACAAGAGCAAGCTCTACCGCGCCGCGAAAGAGTCGGTCGACACCGCGCTGAAGTACGCGTTCGTCGGCCGTCGCCGCAAGAAGCGCGACTTCCGGCGTCTGTGGGTGGTGCGCATCAACGCCGCGGCGCGCGAGAACGGCCTGACGTACGGCCAGCTGATCAGCGGTCTGAAGAACGCTGGCGTGACGTTGAATCGCAAGAGTTTGTCCGAGCTCGCCATCGCGAGCCCCGCCGCGTTCGCCAAGCTCGCGGCGCAAGCCAAGAGCGCGGCAAAGACGGCAGCCCGGGCGTAGTCACACACGCTTCTTCACGAAGGCACGAAGAGCCCACGAAGGACACGAAGCGGCTTCGTGATAAAACTGTCTCGCCGATGAGTCACCGCCTTCCTGATTTCCCCTCCGTGCCGGCGCTGTTGCAGGAATTCGAGTCAGACCTCGCCCAAGCGAAGTCTCCGCGCGACGCACAGACAGTCCGCGACAAATGGCTCGGCCGCAAGAAGGGCGAGGTCGCGAAGTTGATGGATTCCATCGCCCAGGTGCCGCCCGAGGAGAAAAAGAAGATCGGGCGGCTCGCGAACGAGTTGAAGCAGGCTCTCGAGGCGCGGTGGGCGCGGCATCT
The DNA here is from genome assembly GCA_016195295.1 of Acidobacteriota bacterium. Classification (GTDB taxonomy): domain Bacteria; phylum Acidobacteriota; class Vicinamibacteria; order Vicinamibacterales; family CAVVIG01; genus SRVP-36. The sequence continues at coordinate 2,229 of JACPZV010000495.1, read as the reverse complement.
CGAGGTGACCGAGGCGACCGCGCGTCCCGCGGACGCGGTCGACGTGACGCTGCCCGGCCGCGTGCCGGAGCTCGGCCATCGCCACCCGCTGACCGTCGTCCGCGATCGCATGGAAGAGATCTTCACGCGCATGGGCTTCGCGATCGTCGAAGGACCGGAAGTCGAAGACGAGTGGCACTGCTTCGACGCGCTCAACATGCCGGCCGACCACCCCGCGCGCGACATGCAGGACACGTTGTACCTCGCCACGCCGATCCGGGGCGAGAGCGGGCGCGCCGAAGACGTCCGCACCTTGCTGCGCACCCACACCTCGTCCATGCAAATCCGGTACATGCAGGCGCATCAGCCGCCGGTCCGGATCGTCGTGCCGGGCCGCGTCTACCGTCGCGACGATCTCGACCTGACGCACTCCCCCGCGTTCAGCCAGATTGAAGGACTCGCCGTCGGCGAGGGACTCTCGCTGGCGGATCTCAAAGGCACGCTTCTCGCCTTCGCGCGCCAGATGTTCTCGCCGACGGTGCGCATCCGCTTCCGCCCGAGCTTCTTTCCGTACACCGAGCCGAGCGCGGAGATCGATCTCAGTTGCTGGCAGTGCGACGGCGCGGGCTGCGCGATGTGCAAGAGGACCGGCTGGATCGAGCTCGGCGGGTGCGGGATGGTGCACCCGACGGTGTTCGAGGCCGTCGGCTACGACGCCGAACGCTACACCGGCTTCGCGTGGGGCATCGGCATCGAGCGCGTGGCGATCCTGCGCCACCAGGTCGAGGACATTCGGTTGTTCTACGAGAACGATTTGCGATTTCTGGAGCAGTTTCCGTACTGATGCGTTTAGTCCTCTCATGGTTGCGTGAATTCGTGGACGTGACGGCGTCGGCCGAAGAGATCGCCGAGAAGCTCGACCTGCGCGGTTTCGAGGTCGCGTCGGTCGAATCCCTGGCCGACGGCGACGCCGTGATCGACCTTGAGATCACCGCGAACCGACCGGACTGCCTGAGCGTCGTCGGGCTCGCCCGCGAAGTGGCGACGTGTTACGACCGGCCGCTCGTGCTGCCCTCGGCTGATCCCGGCGCACGCGTTCCCCTGCACCGCTTGCCGAAGGGTCGCTCGGATCGAATCACGGTCACGCTCGACGACGAAGAGCTTTGTCCCCGGTACGCTGGGGCGGTCGCCGAGGTCCGCTTGGGGCCGTCGCCGTCGTGGCTGTCGGCGCGGCTGCAGGCGGCGGGCGTACGCCCGATCAGCACGATCGTCGACGTCACCAACTACGTGAACCTCGAGGTCGGCCAGCCGATGCACGCGTTCGATCTAGCCAAGCTGGCGGGCGGGGAGATTCACGCGCGACGCGCGACGCGCGGTGAAACGATCCGGACGCTCGACGGCGTCGATCGCGAGCTCGATCCCGACATGCTCGTCATCGCCGATCGCGATCGCGCACAAGCCGTGGCCGGCGTCATGGGCGCCGCCGCGTCCGAGGTCTCGGCGTCGACGAAAACCGTCGTGTTCGAAAGCGCGTACTTCAAACCGGCGTCGGTTCGGCGCACGAGCAAGCGCCTCGGTCTGAAGACCGAAGCGTCCGCGCGCTTCGAGCGCGGCGCCGACATCGGAGTGCAAGCCGTCGCGATCGAACGCGCCGTCGCGCTCATGCACCAGATTGAGGCGGGCCGCGCCGTCGGACCGATCGTCGATTGCTATCCACGCGTCCACGCGCCGAAGGCGATCCATCTGCGACGCGATCGGCTCGGTCTCCTCCTCGGCGCGTCGGTACCTGACGCCGATGTCGAACGCATCCTGCGTGCGCTGGGACTTGACGTCCGAAGGACCGCGGACGGGTGGGACGCCATCGCGCCGACGTTCCGCGTCGATCTGGCGCGCGAGGCCGATCTCATCGAGGAAGTCGGTCGACACTTCGGCTTCGATCGCCTCGACGCGACGTTTCCCGCGGTGACGCGAGCGGCGTCCGCGCCCGACCCGCGCATCACGCGCGATCGACTCGTGCGCCGGGTGCTCACGGCCGCCGGCCTGTCGGAAGCCGTGACCTTCGGGTTCATCGAAGCCAAAGCCGCCGACGTGTTCACGCCGGCCGGCGCGCGCACCGTCGCGATCGCGAATCCGCTGTCCGGAAAGTTCGATACGCTTCGGCCGCGGCTGCTGCCGGGGCTGATCGATGCCGTCGCCCACAATCGGCGTCATGGCCGGGCGCACGTCCGTCTGTTCGAAATCGGCACCCGG
>JACPZV010000508.1 GCA_016195295.1 Acidobacteriota bacterium | reverse complement strand
CGCCTCTCACGCGGATCGCCCGGCGCGCGCTGGATGGTTGAGCCGGCGCGGCGCTGGCTCGCGCTCTGGACGCGGACGTTCGGCGTCGACGGCTTCAATCCGTTCGACACGCTTGCGGTCGCGCGGGTCGCATCACCCGCCTTCGTCACGTGTGACGTGTTGCCGGCGCGCATCGAAGTACTTCCAGACGACGTCACTGAGGCGCGCATGCAGGGAACGACCGCGCCTCGGAAACCTTATCTCCTCGTGTCGCGTGAGTCCCAGTCCTCTTCGCGTCCGGTGGAGTACTGCTACAGCGCCACCGATGCCTTCAAGCCCGACTTGCTCGAACGCCTCACGGCTCGCGGTCGTTGAGCGACCAGTCGTAACGGAGAAACCCGATCCGCGCCCGTCCGGACTTCGCCAGGGCCACCGCTGCCGGCGGACCACATTCCGCGATGACGCCGAGGACGGCGCGCTCGCGTGCCGAACGATGTTGAGGAATCGCCCGGGCATATCGTTCAACGAAATCTTCACCGTACCATTTGAAGATGTTCGACACCTTCAGGACCTCGCCATCGATTTGCAATCCAGAAGGGGAGCGGAGGTATTGACGGGCCGCATCGTCGAGCTGCCCATCGAGGCGCCCGGCGACGTACGGTTCGTTTCGAACGGGTGGACAGCTTCTGGAGGCGCAGTTGATGGCGAAATGCACGCGAGGATCCTTGAACGTCGGCCGAAGGATCTTGTGCTCGATTTGGTCCAGCGTGACCTCGCGTCCGGCCGCCCGCCATGTCTGTGTCGTCCAGGCCCTATCGATCTGCCGGATGCTGTTGCGCGGCGCCAGCGAGAACCAGCTCCCGCGGATGGGATACTGATTCACGATGGTCGCGATCGTGAATGCGTTGTACGCGTTGATCCAGAAAGCGAACCGTTCGTCTCGCGTCCACGATTGTTCCGGCAACGTATCAGGCGCGCTGAATGATGCGAGCGCGGCATCAAGCTCGCGCCGATCCCGTTTGAGCGCCTTGTAATCAACGGTCGAGCCATGGACTGCCGCGGCGAGCACGGATTCGTATGCGGGAAACGATGCTGGCGACGGCACGGCACTGCCGGTCACCGCGATGACGCTCAGGACCAACGCAACCGGGAGGAACGCTCGCACCCCGATAGTGTACGTGAGGAGGACGGCGCTCCGCAGAGAGGCCACTGTGAGTTCGACCACGATTCACGCACATTGCGCCCGGCGGATCACGATCGGGCCGCGCAACCTTGCCAGACCGTGTGAGTTGTGATGGATAGCCACGTCAAGGTGAATCCGGTACGATTCGAAGACGCGTTGCGGGAGGTGCCGCGCGTGGGTCTTCCTCCGGCGCCTGACGCATTCGGCGCATCATCGGGCCAGCTCACGGTGTACTTGCGTCTGCTCGGCAAGCCCCTGTATTCGACGTACGGGCCGACAGCGGACACCGGCGGCCTCTTTGCGCGCCGCGCGCCGACGATCTACCGCTACGCGTCGGTCGACGACCTCCTGCATGCGGAGGCCGACGGTGGCCGGTGGCCGCCGCTGCCGGGGCCCGGCGGCCATCCGCCAACCGAGCGGCCGTAAACACTGACGTAGAGCGAAACAAACAGCGCGGTGGGCGTGCATGCGCGCTCAGGTCCCCTGACGCGCAGTCGGCGTCTAACGTTTTCCCAGCTCCTCGTCGAGCGCACGTTGCGCCGCACGCGTCACGAGCACGACGACAATCACCGTCGCCGCGAGACCGGCGAGTGTCAGCGCCAGTCTCTGCGGTTCGTCGCCCCGGCTCGCGTCAGTCAGCCCGGCCGCCGTCGTCGCGAGCGACCCGAGGTAGACGTACATCCAGGTGCCCGGCAGCATGCCGATGAACGACGCGACGACGTAGCGGCCCACCTGCGCATCTGAGAGACCGAGAGCGTAATTCAGGATGTTGAAGGGAATCACCGGCGAGAGCCGGAGGAGGAGAATCAGCTTGAAGCTGTTTCTCGCGATGGCCGTGTCGAGCGCTCGCGCTTTTGGAGACTGCGCGATCTTTTTCTTGATCCAGTCGCGGAGCACCGTACGTCCGAGCAGGAATGCCACCGTCGCGGCGAGGACGCTCGCCGGCGAGGCGACGAGCAACCCGTCGACGGGACCATAGGCGAATCCGGCGGCAAGCGTGAAGAGCGACCCAGGCAGCAGCGCGACTTCGGCAACGACGTACACGGCGATGAACAACGCGACGCCGGCCGCTCCCATGCCGCGGACCCGATCGGCCAACGACACGATCCAGTGGCTGACAGGAAGCTGCCACCCCAGTACGACCACGAGCGTGACGACCGCGACGATGGCCGCGGCCTTCAGCCCGCGCGCGCGGCTCACTGCCGCTTCACGCGTTCGACGTCGAGCGGCCTGACGTTCACCGTCCAGGAGAGCGGCACTGACTGCGGGTTGAAGCACAGCTTGTCGTCGCACGCCTGATAATTGAGCGTGGCAGCGATCGTCATGGTCTTGAGGTCCTTGAGCGTCGCCGCCGCCTCACGAGACGGATCGAGCATGACGTCCTGCACGACGCGGAAGGGCCGCTGG
>JACPZV010000507.1 GCA_016195295.1 Acidobacteriota bacterium | reverse complement strand
GCGTCCGCCAATCCGATCCGAAGATCGGCGTACCGCTCCATGATTCGCTTGGCGTGGCCGATATCCTCAGACGAGAAGAGCTCGAGCTGGTACGCCCCGCGCGTGACCTCCTCGATAAGAGCCATCTGTGCCTGGTGGCCGACTCGATTTCCAATCAAGTAGTCCAGTTCCGCGAGAACAAAGGGGCGAGATCACGCGCGGAGGCGTCGACGCGACAAGAGCCGCGACTGTGCGGCCGTGTAGCGCTTCGTTGGCGTCAAGCGCGGCGTAGAGCCCGCCTGTGTCCAACACGATCACCGGACGCCGAAGCCTTCCAGTGCGCGGTCGACGTGCTCGGCAATCGACGATCCGGTTGAACGGAAGAGCGGCAGCTTGGGAACCGCCGCCTCGGCTTCGCCAGTGAGCCGCGAAACCGCTTCCCGAAGCAGCTCGGCCTCGCTGCACTGGCGCTGCGCGGCGACTCTCCTCAAGGCCCGCTTGAGTTCGGTCGGGAGGTACACCGTGGTCTTCGTCATACCCTACATATACCATACATTCTGCTACCCACGGGTGGCGTGGATGCCGGGCGGCGGGAGCCCCTCATGACGGCGGTTGCCTGCCCAGCCCACGCGCCTCGAGCCGTTCTGCCTCGCGCTCATAGGCGCGATGGATCTGGGCGTCGTGTTCGAGCTCGCGCTCGCGTTTCAGCCCCGCGTAGAACGCCTGCCGGTATCTCGGTCGCGGTCTCGATTGGCCTCCAGCAGGTCCCGGCCGCGGTCCGTCAGGATTACGGCCTGCTCGCGATAGCCAGGGATGCGGACGGTCTCGATAAGACCCTGTTCACGAAGGTGCCGGAGGTCGCCATCACGAGGATTGGCGGGGCGGTCGTCACGGTCGCGGAGGTCGCGGGCGGGCACGACACGAAATGCACCGACCGTGGCCAGGGACCGGCTCTCCGAGCCTCGCAATGTGTATTCGCGGTCGCGCGCGTCGTGGACGATTTCGCGGTCGCGCCCTCCGCACGGACGCTCCATTTCGAGGCCACAGAGCTGCGGTTTCCGAGTCAGCGCGAGGTCACAAACCGGCAGTCGGACTCGTGGCGCCAACGACTACACGAATTCCTGTACGAGCTTCGGGTTTGGGCTGGAGCCGACGAGACTTCTGCGGACGACTTTTGGAACGAGAAGGCGATTCTTTTTCAATCACTGCTCTCCATTACGTTGACCGAGGCGGATCGGTCAGCACTCCTGCAGGACGCGAACGCGTGGGCGCGTGGAGGCCAAGATGAGATCCGCATTTGTTCTTCTTGTCATCGGAGCCGTCGGCGCGGTACCTGCGCTGGCACGTGCCGCTGCTGGAGAAGCGGGGCTCGCGGTCACTCGTCAGCTACAGGATGTGCTGGCGGCGAAGTGGCGTGACGGAGAGATCCGCACCGAAGTTATTTCCAGCACCCGAGAGACCGAGACTTCGCTAGGCCTCCTACCATCTGGCCAGCACGGCACCCTCACCCTGGTGCTGTCGGCACGCGTGCAGCAGCGGGCGCCCGCTGAACCGCCAGGCACATTGCAGGTCCGAATCGGGGCCGGGCTAAACGTCAACCCCAATGCCATTCGGCGACCGGTGCTGCGTTTCATTCTGGATCCGAAGTGCCCCAAGGCGACGACCATCGATGCGTCGGATCGCATGCGTGTCCTCGATCTGGATCCGTCAGCGTCGCTCGACAACGTGTCGGCGACGATCACGCTTGTGGAGTTCATCCAACTCCTGCGGGCCGATGTAATCACGGGGCAGATTCTCGGACTCGATGTGTCGTTCACGCCGAAACAACGTGACGCGTTGCGAGATTTTGGAATGCGCGTGCTTCGGCCAGCACCGTAAAACCAAGCGGACGCGCCGTCTGGGCGCCCAGATGCCGGTCAGTGGTAACGGATGAATCGCTCGGAGCTTCGGCTTGGCGGGCCATGCAAGCTAGTCCTCCTTCGGATCCCGCGCGAGCGATCGTTCCAGCCCTTCATTCCGACGGAATCGGCGGTTCAGCTCCGAGAGTTCGGGTCGAGCCGCCAGCAGATCGAGGACGTCCTTCGTCGTGAACGACGGATTGAGCGGATAGAGCGCTTCGTAGATCCGCCGCACCAGCTCGAAGTCTTCCGGTTCGTCCACGGTCCACCGCAAGTGCGAGAGGTCGACGTCGTTCGCGTAGAGGCCAACGCGAAAGCGCTCAGGCTGCCGCGTGATGAACAACGACACGTGCTCGCGATCCGACGGGCGGACCGCGTGCCGCCACGCCTGCTCCAGCATCGCGAAGGGCAGCACATCCAGATCCAGACCGTCTGGAAACGTCGTCATCGCGGCCCCGGCTAAGTCGAAGTGGCCTATCTTCTGGAACGCGACGACGCGATCGATGAGATCGGGATCGACGAGCGGACAGTCGCCGAGCAGCCGGACGATGAGATTGGGGCGGAAGAGCAGCGCGGCCTGGTAGAAGCGATCGAGCACGTCATTGAAGCTGCCCCGAAAGCAGCGCACGCCGGCCGACGCGCACAGCGCCTCGATCGCGTCGTCGCTGGGGTCGGTGCTGGTGGCCACGACGAGCGCGTCGAGCGAGCGCGCGCGGCGCACGCGATCGAGTTGATGGAGCAGCATCGGCCGCCCGAGGATCGGCTTCAGCACTTTTCCGGGGAGGCGAGACGATGAAACCCGCGCCTGCAGGATGGCGAGGACCGTCGTGGGTTGAGCGGCGTTGCCGCCCGGCGGCGTCGACATGCGTGAAATCGTGTTAGGTTACACCGCTATTTCGTC
>JACPZV010000506.1 GCA_016195295.1 Acidobacteriota bacterium | reverse complement strand
TACAGAATCGGGTCGAGAGTCGGGTTCTGCGGAGCCTGTCCACTGAAGGTGTACATCAGCGTCTGTGCCTGATGCAGATCGTGCATGATCGGCGGATGCCACTGGAGATACCAGTCGAGCACGGCGCGCATCGACATTTGTGAGTAGTTGATGTCGCGGTTGTCGTCGTGGAAGACGTACTTGCCCCAGTAGGGCACGCCGATCTGCGGATTGCCCTCGGTCTGCTGCGGGCCGTACAGGTTGAACCAGTCGACGTTGCGATCGCGTCCGTCAGGATCCGCGGCCGGAGTGATCGCGACGATCGCGTTGTCGCGAATCTGCGTGACGAGCGGCGAATCCTCCACGGCGACGCGATAGGCCAGCTCCATCAGCATCTCCGGCGGTCCCACTTCGCCGCTGTGGAGCCCGCCCATCAGGTGGTAGATCGGCTTCGCCTTCGCGATGATTTCTCTGGCCTGCGCGTCGTTGATCTTCCGGGGGTCGGCGAGCTGAGCGAGGTATTGTCGGTACTGCTCGAGATTGCGGATCGAGTCCTCCGACCCCACGAACACGACGGCCATGTCGCGGCCTTCGTCGGTCTTGCCGATGGTCGTCATCTTGACGCGGGGCGTGGCGGCCGCTAGCGCGCGGTAATACCGAAGGCTGTCGGCATAATAGGTCAGTTTCTTGGGCTCGCCGATGTGATGACCGAGGACGTCTTTCGGCGAGGGAATGCCCGCCACTTTGGGGAGGTGATCCACCAGAGGGCTGATGAACTCCGGCCGGGTCGTCCATTCCTTCACGGCCTGCGCGAAATCCTCGTCGTTTGTGACGACGGCTGACGCCCCAACCGCTTTCCTTTCAGTCGATTGCGCGACCATCCCCGTCCCGAAGCTGATGACGAGCGCGAGGAGCGCGAGAAGCCGTGCAGGGCGCCTCCAGGACGACATGACAGAACTCCTTATATCAGTGATACTTAGAAAGTGTGAAGCGGCGGGAAGCGCGTGGCGAACCGTCGCGCGGTGGCGAAAAAACGGTTGAGGTGGCCGCCATTCGCTCGCTACAATTCGCCTCTTTGGTCTCGTGAGTCGCGCCACCCGACCCACCCGGCTCTCGGAGCATCGTCAAACCTATGATCAACGTTGCCGCGATCCGCATGCAGCAATTCGGCGTGCAATTCTATCAAGCTTCGCTCACGGCCAGTGACATCGATAAGCTCGTCCGGTTCGAGGTGTTGAGCTACGGCGACACCGCGCAAACGCCCGTTCGCGGCGGCAAGCAGAAGCCCGGCGCCACGCCGTCGAAAGTGAACTGGGACTTTTTGGAACGGCGCATTGCCTCCAGCGAGAAGGCGTACCAGCGCCAGATCATCCGCCGCAAGATCGATGAGCTCGTCCAGTACTACGAGCAATGCCGTCAGGCGCGCGATCTGCCGTCGATTCCCGGCGCCGTGATCATTTCCTGCGACGAAGGGCTCTCGTTTCAGTCCGCCAGCGAGGATGCGCGCGTCGGCATCTTGAAAGTGCCCGAGCGCGAGGGCGTCCTGCGGGCGATCGACGGCCAGCACCGGCTTCTCGCGCTGCATGCGGACATCGAGCGGTTCGCCGGCGAGGAGTTCGCGGTGCCGGCGATCATCTTCGACCGGCTGCCTGAAGATCACGTCGTGCAGATGTTCGTGACGATCAACGCCAAGCACACGCGGCTGAACGCGTCGCACCTGGTCAGCCTGTCGGGACGCCAGCTCTATCGAGACGAGGCGCTGGCGGCGGCGCACGACGTCGTGCGCGCGCTGAACGATCGCGAGGACTCGCCGCTCTACGACGAGATCAAGCTCCTCGGTGTCGGTCGCGGCCGGGTCGCGCAGGCGCCGCTCGCGCAGGAGCTCAAGAAGGTCTTCGCGGCGGATGCCTTCGGCGGGCGCAAGTCGTCCGACCTCCACGAGGACGCGAAAAAATTCTACGTCAACTACTTCAAGCAGATTGCGTTGGTGTTCGGGGGCGCGTGGAACGGTCGGAAGTACAGCATCAGGAGCGCGTCGGCGCTGCGTGCGTTCATCCGCGTCTCGCCCGACGTCGTCCAGCGTCTCGACCAGGAACATGCCGACCGCGGCGATTTCCGCGCGATCGGCCGCGTCATTTCGCCGTGGGGCCGCCGCATCGGCGACCTGCGGTTCGAGACCGAAGGCGCGTGGAAGCGCAGCGGGACGACGGTCGATTCGCTGGCGAAGGAACTGCGCCTGGCGCTGCAGTATCCGGAAGGCGCTGCCGTATAAACTGAAAACTGAAAAGAGAAAACTGAAAAGTTGGGAGCCTTCAGTTTTCAGTTTTCGGTTTTCACTTTTCAGTTTCTGATGGGCACCCTTCTCATCACCGGCGGCGCGGGTTTCATCGGCGCCAACCTCGTTCAGTACGCGCTCGATCACACGACCGATCGCCTTGTCGTTGTCGACAAGCTGACGTACGCGGGCAGTCTGCTGAATCTCGATGCGCCGCTGAAGGATCCGCGCGTGGTGTTCGTGCGCGCGGACATCGCCGATCGCGACGCGATGGCGGGCGTCTTCGCGGATCACAGGCCGGACGCCGTGCTCAACCTCGCCGCCGAAACGCACGTCGATCGGTCGATCGATGGTCCCCGTCCGTTCATCGACACGAACGTCGTCGGGACCTTCGTGCTGCTGGACACCGCGCGGACGCTGGTCGCGTCGCTCGAGCCGGCCGCGCGCGACGCGTTCCGGTTCCTGCACGTGTCCACAGACGAGGTGTACGGCACGCTCGGCGCCCACGGCCTCTTCAGCGAGGACACGCCGTACGCGCCGAACTCTCCCTATGCGGCGAGCAAAGCGGCGGCCGACCATCTCGTGCGCGCGTACTTCCACACGTACGGCGTGCCGGTCATCGTCACGAACTGCTCGAACAACTTCGGGCCGTTTCAGTTTCCGGAGAAGCTGATCCCGCTGATGATTCTGAACGCGCTTGAGGGCCGGCCGCTGCCGATTTACGGCGACGGCGGCCACGTGCGCGATTGGCTGCACGTCGAGGATCACTGCGCGGGCATCGTGCTCGCGCTGAGGAAGGGCAGGCTCGGCGAAAAGTATAATGTCGGCGGCGGCAACGAGCGTACAAACCTACAGATTGTCGACGAACTCTGCGAGGCGTTGGAATCGCTCCGGCCCGCTCGATCGAATCCGGCGCTGAAGGTGACGAGTTATCGCGAGCTGAAGACGTTTGTCCCCGACCGGCCGGGCCACGATCGGCGGTACGCGATCGACGCGTCGAAGATCCGCCGCGAGCTCGGCTGGGCGCCGCGCCACACGTTCGAATCCGGCCTGCGCGAGACCGTTCGTTGGTACCTCGAACATCGCGACTGGTGCGAGAAGATTCAGGCCGGCCGATACGACCGACAGCGCCTTGGTCTAGGGGAACGGCGGGGATGATTCGAACCCATGTGGCCACGAAGTCACGAAATCACGAAGAAGAGATCCTTTTCGTGTTTTCGTGTTTTCGTGGTTGCATTTGATCGGCATGCTGAAGGGGATCATTCTCGCCGGCGGATCGGGATCCCGGCTGCATCCGCTGACGCGCGCCGTCAGCAAGCAGCTCGTCCCGATCTACAACAAGCCGATGGTGTACTACCCGCTGTCGACGCTGATGCTCTCCGGGATCCGCGACGTCCTCGTCATCACGACGCCGCACGAGCAGGACGGCTTCCGGCGGCTGCTTGGGGACGGCCAGGAGATTGGCTTGCGAATACAGTACGCCGCGCAGCCACGCCCTGACGGTCTCGCGCAGGCCTTCATCATCGGCCGCGAGTTCGTCGGCGCCGATCGGGTGGCGCTCGCGCTGGGCGACAACGTCTTTTACGGCGCGCATTTTTCCGACTACTTGCGCAGCGCCGCGGCCCGCGAGACCGGCGCGACCGTCTTTGGCTATCAGGTCCGCGACCCCGAGCGATACGGCGTTGTCGAGCTCGACGCGAAGGGCCGCGCGATCAGCCTCGAAGAGAAACCCGAGAAGCCGAAGTCCTCGCTCGCGGTGACCGGGCTGTATTTCTATGACAATCAGGTGACCGACATCGCCGCGACGCTGAAGCCATCCGTCCGAAACGAGCTCGAGATTACCGACGTCAACCGCGCGTATCTCGACCGCGGCCGCTTGCACGTCGAGAAACTGGCGCGCGGCATCGCCTGGCTCGACACGGGGACGCACGATTCGCTGATGCAGGCGTCCAACTTCATCCACGCGATCGAGGAGCGGCAAGGGTTGATGGTGGCGTGCCTCGAGGAGATTGCCTATCGCATGGGCTACATCACGGCCGCCGACCTCGAGCGGCTCGCGCGCGCAATGGCATCGAGCGCGTACGGCCAGTACCTGTTCCGCGTGCTCGAGCACGAGGCCTGAGTGCGCGTCGTCGCGACCGCGCTGCCCGGCGTCGTCGTGATCGAGCCGGACGTCCATCGCGACGGCCGCGGCTTCTTTCTCGAGACCTACCACGCCGACCGGTATCGCGAGCACGGCATTACCGGGCCGTTCGTGCAGGACAACCACTCGCGATCGACGGCCGGCACGCTGCGCGGTCTGCACCTGCAATTACGGCGACCGCAGGGCAAGCTGATCCACGTGATCGAAGGCGAGATATACGACGTCGCCGTCGACGTCCGGCGCGGTTCGCCGTCGTTCGGCCGGTGGGTGGCCGTCACGTTGACCGGCGACGACTTCAAGCAGGTCTACGTGCCACCGGGCTTCGCGCACGGCTTCTGCGTCGTCAGCCCGATCGCGCAGGTCGAGTACAAGTGCACCGACATCTACGATGCGGCCAGCGAAATTGGCGTGCGCTGGAACGATCCCACGCTTGGCATCGCGTGGCCCGTGAGCCAGCCTCTCTTGTCGGTCCGCGACAGCCGTCATCCGACCCTCGCGGAGCTCACCAGCGTTTTGCCCACGTTTCCCTAATCGGCGCTGTCGTCTTCCAGGCACCAGCCACCAGCCACCAAACAGATCTGTAAGCGCACTAACAAACTCGTCTCGCGCCATCCCTGCAACGCGAAGAATTAGGCCGCTTTTCGACGGAAGTGGGCGGGTATGCGCCTTGCCCTTCAGACGAGCGCAATCACTGGTCTGATTACGGCAGGGCGCCGTGAATGCTGGGGGAGCCAGACCAGTGGAGCAGAGGGGCATCGCAATCACGCGGTGCCCTTTTGTTTGTACTGCTAGAATTCCCGCCTAACGCACCGCCGGCACCACCACTTCTCTAACGAGGATTGCAACGTGATGAGGCGATTACTGCTCTGCGCAGTCGCGGCCGTCTGGGTGTGTCTTGCGTTCCGTGGCGCCGTTCCGGCCCGTGCCGACGCCCATGGCCTCCAATCGTTGACGAGTCTTGTCGCGGCCAGCTCGCTGGTTCGCGACACCAAC
>JACPZV010000047.1 GCA_016195295.1 Acidobacteriota bacterium | reverse complement strand
CGCACCCCGCGCTGAAAGCGATCTCCGAGCAGGCCTCTCCCGCCGATCAATGGATGAACGACGACGACCATCGGTATGGGGCGCTGCGGGAGAGTTACGCGTTCGAGTACGCGGTACTGGAGCAATCCGACAAGAACGCCAACACGCATTTCGACTTCGAAACCTACGACACCTACTCCTGGTATCTGAACCTCGGTCCGCTGTCGAACATCAACGCGCGCTATCTGCACCGCTCGATTCCGTACTGGAACTCGATCGTCTCGCACCCTGATTACGACGCCTTCTGGAAAGCGGAAGCGTGGGTGAATCAGCTGCGCGGCGCGTCGGTGCCGAACCTGAACGTCGCCGGCTTCTGGGATCAGGAAGATCCGTGGGGACCGTGGGAGATCTACCGCCGCTCGGAGCTGAGCGATCCGGATCACGTCAACTTCATGGTGGCCGGCCCGTGGTTCCACGGCCAATGGCACAACGCGCAGGCCGAGTCCATCGGCCTGATTCCCTTCGGCGGCCACGACACGGCCGTCGAATTCCGCGAGAAGATCGAAGCGCCGTGGTTCCACTACTGGCTGTACGGCGAGGGCACGAAGTTTCCGTGGAAGGCGTCGACGTTTCAGACCGGATCCAATACGTGGCACACCTACACCGCGTGGCCGCCGGCGTCCACGCCGACGAACATTTACCTGCGCGAGAACGGCGTGCTCTCGTTCGACGCGCCAATCGCGAGCGACGCGTTCGTGCAGTACATCTCCGATCCGGCCAATCCGGTGCCGTACCGCGCGCGGCCGATCTCGCCGACGTATCCCGAAGGCGACTGGCGCCGATGGGAGGTGGCCGATCAGCGATTCGTGGATCATCGTCCCGACGTCGCGAGGTGGGTGAGCCGGCCGCTCGATCGCGATCTCACGATCACGGGGGAGCTGTCGGCGGATCTGTTCGCGTCGACGTCCGGATCCGACAGCGACTTCGTCGTGAAGCTGATCGACGTCTACCCCGAGGACGCGCAGCAGAACGCGTGGAGGCCCGAGAGCGGACCGCCGCCCGGCGAGTACGCGAAGTCGCTCAACGGATACGAGCTGCCGATCGCGATGGAAATCCGCCGCGGCCGCTACAACAAGAGCTACGAGCATCCGCAAGCGCTCGTGCCGAACCAGTCGACCGAATTCGCGATCTCGCTGCGCCATCACGATCACGTGTTCTTGAAGGGGCACCGGATCATGGTGCAGGTGCAGTCGACGTGGTTTCCGCTGATCGATCGCAATCCGCAGAAGTTCGTCCCGAGCATCTACGCGGCCAAGGCGGAAGACTTCGTCGCGGCCACGCAGCGGATCTACACGTCGCGCACGCGACCGTCGCACATCGTGCTCCCGGTCGTCCCGTAGCGCGAGGCTTCAACCGAGCGTCGAGCGGTACCCGTAGCGCGAGGCTTTCAGCCGAGCGTCGAGGCCGCGACCGAGCAACCGCCGCGTCGCCACTCGCGGTCGTCGTCACCTGGACGGCGGGGTTGAAGCGGTAGCCTCGCCTTTCAACCGGTCGAGATCCTTCAGCAATCTGACCAGCGCCAGGGCCCGGACGCGCGGCGCGAGCGGGAAGGTCTCGGCGCCCGCGTGCACGACGTCCAGTCGATCGAGCTTCAGGTCGTGCAGCGCCGAGCGCATGGATGGCGTCGTGGCGGGGGTCGTCGATCGCTTGAACTCGAATCCCAGCCGATGCTGGCCGCGGACGACCAGCAGGTCCAGCTCGGCGCCCGTGTGGGTGCGCCAGAAGAAGCACTGGTCGGCGTGCGTCTGCAGGCGCTCGATCACCTGCGTCAGGGCGAACCCTTCCCACGACGCGCCCACCTTGGGATGGTGTTCGAGGCCGATCTTGTCGGAGATGTCGAGGAGCGTGTGGAGCAGACCGCTGTCGGCGACGTACACCTTCGGCGCCTTGACCTGCCGCTTTCGCACATTCGCGTGCCAGGGCTGCAACTGGCGCACGACGAACGTCGCGGTCAGGGCATCGAGGTAGCGCCGAATGGTCGTGTCGGCCACGCCGAACGCACGGCCGAATTCTGAGGCGTTCCAGAGTTGACCGTGATAATGCGCGAGCATGGTCCAGAATCGGCGCAGCGTGGTCGCGGGCACGCCGACCCCGAGCTGCGGCAAGTCTCGCTCGAGGTAGGTCCGGATGAACTCCCGCCGCCACTCGTGGCTGCTGGCGGCTGACGTCGCGAGGAAGGCGCGGGGGAACCCGCCACGCAGCCACAGTCGTTCCGCCTGCGCCGGCGCGATCTCGCCGATCGTGAACCCGCCCAGCTCGTGATACGCAATCCGGCCGGCCAGCGACTCCGACGTCTGGCGCAGCAGGTCCGGTGACGCGCTGCCCAGCACCAGAAACCGCGCCGGCCGTCGCGGACGGTCGGCGAGCACGCGCAGGACCGGAAACAGCTCCGGCCGCCGCTGGATTTCGTCGAGGACCACGAGGCCCCGAAGCGGCGTGAGCGTCAGCATCGGATCGGCCAGCCTGGCGACGTCCCGCGGGTCCTCCAGATCGACGAACCGCGTGGGCAGACCGAGGCCGGCGGCCACCTGTCGGGCCAGCGTGGTCTTGCCGATCTGGCGGGCGCCGAGGATGGCGACGACCGGATGCCGCCGCAGCAGATCCACCACGCGCTGCCGATGCGCGGTCCGTCGGACCATGGCACTCACACTACCATGAAATCTCTGCGCCGGTCGCCGAATTTTCATGGTACGCCAAGAGGCGTCGACGACGCCTGGCCGGACGGGTCGCCCAGAAGGACACCTGCGGCTGACGCCGTACAGAGACCTGCGCGACTTGCGATTCGGATATCGCGCTGATCGATCTGTCGGGGCGCCAGCAGGTGCAATCGACGTGGTTCCTGCTGAGTGATCGTCACCCGCAGAAGTTCGTCCCGAGTATCTGCGCTGCCAAGATGGCGGACTTCGTCGCGGCCACGCAGCGGATCTACACGTCACGCGCCAGGCCGTCGCACGTCGTGCCTACGAAGTCCCTCATCCCCATTGAACGGGTCGAAGGCAAGACGATGTTGGGCGGCAGCCTCATTGTCGTCAGACCGCCTTGCTCCGCCGTCCGATCGACCCGAGTCCACACGTCAGCAGCAGCGTTCCGAGAATGAAAACAGCCATCCCGCCAGCGCCAAGGACGACCGAATCTGGCGCTCGGACAAACTGTATGTACTTGAACGCGTACTGTCCCCAGCTGTTGAGCGCACCGTGGCCAGGAGGTTTGCGAGCATTCATGATCAAACCGCGTTGTTGTCCGCCCAACGCCTGCGTTCACCAGCGGCCGCCCAGGATCGCATCAGCGGCCGTCTGGCGCAACGCGTGTTAGGCAGCCCTTGAATCCACGGTCTCACCGTGCTTGTGGCGAAGTATCTGGCTCAATCAGCATTCCCGATCGAATGACGGCAGATATTCGGCGGGTGTTCGCGATGTCAACGAGTGGATTCGCGTCGAGAAGTACGAGATCGCCGACCTTACCGACCTCCACAGTGCCTTCTGTGCGAAGTGTTCCCAGGAATTCAGCAGGATTCCGCGTGGCACTCTGCAAGACCTCCATGGGCGGGATGCCCGCCTTCACCAGCAGGACGAGCTCTTCATGAAGAGGTGCCACGCCCGAACGAAGTGGTACGTCGGTTCCGGCCATGATCTTAACGCCGGCCTTTCTCATTGCACCGAGCACTTCGGCGTACTTGGCCCAGAGCCGGTCCTCGCTTTGGATGTCCCGCTGACTGAGCCCGCCACGCTTGCTGTCCCACACCTGATGCAAGGCGATCAATGTGGGAACCTGCCACGTTCCGTTTCTGGCAAAGGTCGAAAAGAGCGCCGCCGCTTTTCGCGCGTCATAGGTGTTCACGAGACGAGTGGTGAAGTCTGCGCCAAACAATGTTGCGTCCGGCGACAGTCCTCCGGTCATTGCGCTCATGAGCGCATCCTGAGCGACCTGGCTGAGTGCAGCTTCCTCAGACGAAAAGGCGATTAAGACTGCTTGAAATCCGGCGCTCCCAAAATGTTCGATACTTCGCTGGCCCGCATGGGAAGCTTCACCGGCGCTGACGAAAGCGGACACGTGTCCAGCGAATGGAATGCCCAGCCGCCTTGATTCATCGGCGATGGCGAAGTAGACGTCGTGGGGCAGTGTATCTCCGACCTTAATGAAGTCGACGCCCTGCGCCTTGAGGTTGTCGACTGTCCGGCGCGCCTCTGCCCCATCAGCGACGGACCGAACCAGGGCCGGAACGGTAAAAGGTAACGGTCCCTGCAGGATTGGGCCAGCCACGACCATCGCCGGACCCAAGAGGGTGCCGTTGCGGGTCTCTGTTCTGAGCCGGAGAATCTCCTCAACTGGAGACGCCATGTCGCGGACGCCCACAATGCCGGACGCAAGCAGTTGCCCGAATGTCTTTTTTCCAGAATCGTAGCCACCAAGGTGAACGTGCATGTCCCGCAAACCAGGCACCAGAAACTTCCCGGCGCCGTCAAGGACTTGAGCTCCAACAGGAGCCCGAAGCTTGCTACTTCGCCCGATGCTTCCAATGCGATTGCCAACCACGACGACGGTTATGTCCACCTTGGGGGGGCACACCTGTCCCATCAATAATCGTGACATGTTCGATCGCCAGCGTCTTGACCTGCGATTGGATGCGAGTCTCGGCAACTGACCACGTCGCGATCAAGGCGAGAAGAACTTTGAGCCGCCTTGCGAGTCTCATCTCTTGCCGTGTCTCCAATGGGTCATTGTGCTGTCTAGACAGTATGGCTGTCACAGCTTCTGCGTGGACGCTCAGTCAACGGCCGCCTGCGCGGGCCCCGCTCTTGGATGGGGGGCCGGCTCGGCGGCGTGCGAAGGCCACGGGCTGCGCTGAGATCGCGCCAGAGCAGCATAGACCTCCCTCCTCGTCACATCGTGGATTATGCGGAGTGTCTGAGGCTTCGCACCGAGCCACACACGAGGAGGTAGGTCAGGGGGAACCGTAGCATGTTCGTAGGGCTGGATGTCCACAAGGAAACGATCGACGTCTCGATTGCTGAGGGGCAGCGGGATGGAGAAGTCCGCCACGACGGGGTGATCGCGAGCGATCTCGAACCGCTCGACAAAGTCGGGCGCGCGCGGCGCGCGCCCGACCGTCGCCTGCACTTCGGGTACGAAGCCGGTCCGTGCGGATTCGGGATCCATCGGCACCTGACGGCCTGCGGGGAAGACTGCGTCGTCGTGAGTCCCTCGATGATTCCCAAGCGGAGCGGGGATCGGGTCAAAACCGATCGGCGGGATAGCGAGAGGCTCGCCCGGTTGCCTCGCGCCGGCGAACTGCGCGCGATCGACATGCCGGATGCGACCGACGAAGCGCTGCGGGATTTGGTGCGCGCCCGCGAAGACGCGGTCGTCGTCGGCACGCAGGCGACGTATCGCCTCAAGGCCTTTCTGCTGCGGCAGGGGCGCCGCTATCCGGGGCGTGAGGGCTGGACGCTCCCGTACCGCCGGTGGTTGACCGATCTCAGTTTCCCCAATGCCGCGCAGCACATCGCGCTCCAGGAATACCGCGACGCGATCGCCGAAACCGAGCCGCGGATCGACCGGCTCACGGCGCAACTCCGGCAACTCGCGCCGACGTGGCGCTGGGCGCCGGTCGTCGCCGCGCTGCAGGCGTTGCGCGGGGTCTCGTTCCTCACCGCGGTCGCCCTGATCGCGGAACTTGGCGACCGCACGCGTTTCCGTCATCCGCGCGAACTCATGGCGTCTCTCGGACTCGTGCCGTCGGAACATTCCAGCGGGCCGAGTGTCCGCCGCGGCGCCATCACGAAGGCGGGCAATCCGCATGTGCGACGGCGGCTCGCCGAAGCCGCGTGGGCCTATCAAGGCATCCCGCGCATTGGGCGCCCACACGCGTATCGCCAGGAAGCCTTACCGAAGGTCGTGTGTGACATCGCGTGGAAGGCCCAGCTCCGCCTGCCCGCACGCTTCCGCCGCCTGGTCGCGCGCGGTAAGGCGAAACCGAAGGTGGCCACCGCGATCGCGCGCGAACTCAGTGGATTCGTCTGGGCGATTGCGCGGGAGGTGGCGCCCGCGCCGCGGTGAGCGTTGGCGCGCGGGCATGACGTCTTCGTTCCTCGATCGTTCCGGCGGCACGGTGACCAGGGGGAGCATCCTCGAGGGCGTTCAGGGCGGCAGCGTCGGCGGCGATGCCCGTGCCTAGCGTGAGGCCGCTCCGCGACGCACAGAAGTCTGGCGGTCGCCAACCCGCGAATATCAGCCGCGTCAACCGTCGCTAGAACATCGTGCCGCCGGAACGATCGATGAACGAAGACCGAGAAACGGGAGAACGATCATTCACGATGGTGAGGACGGGAAGGTCTTACTCACTTGACAAGTGACAGCCATATCAACGTCCGCACTTCAGCCGCGGCGCTTCACAATCGCACCAAGCGCCGACGGCGGCAAGCGCTTGTTGGGCAGCAGCTCCCGCCCTCGATCTTAGAACCCCGTCGATCAGGCCCCTCCCTTACCCAAGACCCTGGCGATCGCGGTCATGGTATTCCAGTTGCGCGTGGTGACCGGTACCCCAAAGAGCCGGTCGAACGTGCCGAGGTAGCCGATGACCTTCATGTGGCGCCGGTACAGGCCGAAGACGAACCGGTT
>JACPZV010000046.1 GCA_016195295.1 Acidobacteriota bacterium | reverse complement strand
CACGACGAGCGTCGGACGCTGACCTTTGAGCGGCGTGCGACGCGTCCGCCCCGCGGCGATTGCCAGGCCGGACACCGTCGCGAGGACGAGCGCTTCCGCGAAGCGAACGCGCGGCGCGTCGATGATGACGAGCAGCCACGACGAGAACGGCACGATCGCGGTCAGCGCGCCGATCGCCCAGTGCGGCCGGGCGAGGGCCAGCGCCCACAACACGACGAGCACGACGCGAAGTTCGAGGGGAACAGCGGCGGAGGTAAAGGCGGAGAGGAGCGGAACAATCAGCGCCGCTCCGCAGAGCGTCGCCATCAGCGCTGGAGCGCCTTCTGGAGATCGAGCATCTGCTGCCGGATCGCGGCGAGGCTGGCCTCGAGATCCGACACGCGCGTCTCGTGCCGGCGATCGCGCGCCAGCATGGCCTCCGACTTCTTCATCACCTCGTCCGCGACGACGTTGATCGCGCCGGAGAGGCCGCGCAGCAGGCCGGCCACGTCGCGATCGCGCGTGTCGACGTAGGGCGTGATTTGCTGCAGGAACTCGAGAAGGCGGCGCTGGAGCTCGAGCAGCTCGGCGAGCATGTCGCGCGTGGCGGCGATGGAACGGCGCGTGTCGTGCGCGAATCCCAGTTGGCGGTTGAGGTGATCGACGACGGCCGCGTTGAACGCTTCCTGTCGTCGAAACAGCGGCGCCATCAGGCGGCTCACGACCGTGCCGAGCCGGCCGCGCCACCCTTCGGTCGTCGCCGCGCGGTCGATCTTCCACAGCGTGTTGAGCGAAGTGACCTGGTGCTCATCGGGCGCGGGCGGGGGGAACGGGAAATCGGCCGGAAAAACCTGCAGCGCACGATCGAGCCGCGTCAGCGTGTCGTTGTAGGCGCGCTCGGCGGCGTCGCGCTCCGCTTTGATCGCCGCGAGATCGTCTGGGCTCGGCATCAGGCGTCAGCGACCGACCAACCCCTCGACCGGGCTGCTGGCGTTGGCGTACATCTTTCGCGGAATGCGTCCGGCGAGGTGCGCGAGCCGGCCCGCGCGCACGGCGAGCTTCATGGCTTCGGCCATCGCGACCGGATCCTGCGCGCAGGCGATGGCCGTGTTCATCAACACGCCGTCCGCGCCGAGCTCCATCGCGAGCGACGCATCGGACGCGGTGCCGACGCCCGCGTCCACGATGAGCGGCACGCGCGCGAATTCGCGGATGATGCGCAAGTTGTTGACGTTTTGGATGCCCAATCCGGATCCGATCGGCGCGCCGAGCGGCATGATGGCCGCGGCGCCGGCGTCTTCGAGCTTGCGGCACACGATCGGGTCGTCGCTCGTGTAGGGCAGGACAACGAATCCCTCGCGCACGAGCGCGCGCGTCGCGTCGAGCAGCGCTTCGTTGTCTGGAAAGAGCGTCTTCTCGTCGCCGATGACTTCGAGCTTCACCCAGTTCGACAGTCCCGCCTCGCGTCCGAGTCGCGCCGTCCGCACCGCTTCGTCGGCCGTATAGCAGCCGGCCGTGTTCGGCAGCAGGAAGTACTTCGCCGTGTCGATAAAGTCGAGCAGTGACTCCTTCGTACGGTCGGAGATGTTCACGCGCCGCACCGCAACCGTGATTATTTCGGCGCCGGACGCTTCGTGCGCCTTGACCATCACGGAAGGCGACGAGTACTTGCCGGTTCCGACGATGAGACGCGAGGTGAACGTTTTGTCAGCGATCTTGAAAGTGTCCATTGCCCTTAGTTTTCAGTTTTCAGTTTTCAGTTCTAAGTTTGAAGTTTTCTTCCCCGCCGCCGACAAAGTTCACGATCTCGACCGAATCGCCTTCGCGCACGAACGTGCTGCCGAACGCGTCCCGCTTGAGCACCACCAGGTTGAGCTCGACCGCGACGCGGCGCCCGTCGATCTCCAGCTGCGCCAGTAACTCGGCCACTGTCATCGTTGCCAACGGGCCGGCGATCTCGCGGCGATCGCCGTTCAACGTGATCTGCACGGTCCGACGCTCATTCTATCGCACGTCGCGCAGCAGCAGCACGAAGCTGCCGACCGGCAGATCGGCCTGCAGCTTCAGCGGCAGCCGGCGCGGATCGGTGGAAATCCAGATCGCCGTGTTGCGCCCGACCGGGTGATTCTTCGCGTCGACGAGCGCCAGCTTCACGCGCACGGCGCCCAGCTCGCCAAGTCGCGTCTTCACCTTCTCGATCGCGCCGATCTCGAACTGCGCCTTCAGATTCTCCCCGTTGTCGCTGATCGGCATTGTCATCCGATCGCCGGTCTTGAGCGGCACGGCGCGCAACACGTAGATCGCCGACAGCGCGTCCTGGGTCACGGGCGACGTCGCGAAGTCGGATTTCACGGTGGTGTCGGTCTTGAATTCGAAGAACACTTTGTTGGCCGTGCGGTCGAACTGCGTCGTTCGATAGCGGTGGCGCTTGCCTTCTTCGCTGTAGATCGATCCGCGCTGAGGCAGCAGCGTGTAGCTGTCGATCAGCGTGTCGACTTTGTAATAGAGCGAATACAGCTTGGAGAGCAGCGTCGTCGGCCGTCCCTCGGCGACGATGTAGTACGCGATCGAGTTGTAAGACGGTCGCCTTTCCTTCACCGTCGTCACCGCGCTGCCCGCCGTCAGGTACGTCGACCACGACACGTCGTAGGTGAGCGTCTCACCGACGGCGAACGGGACCGGGCGCTCCACGCGCGGCACGGCTGGTTTCGCGGCGGCCTTGGCGGCGGGCGCCGGCGTCGACGGGCGGCCGACGGCGCGTTGCGCGTGCAGAGGGAACGCGGCCAGCACGCAAGACGCGAGGGCGACGATGAGTCGCTTCATGATGTGGTGATCGGAGCGTACCGGTCGGCATCCCAACCGTCAAGACGAGGTCCGCGCATTGACTCGCCCGAGAACTCCGACGTACCTTTTCTGTTGATCTCATCCGTCGTCCGTTTCCTGTCAGAAAAACTGACCGGCCTCTGGCTCGGTAAGCTCAATCATTTGAGAGAAGCTCAATGCGCATCGCAGTACCCAAGGAAACTGCCCCCGGCGAGCGGCGAGTCGCCCTCGTGCCAGAGTCGTGTACGAAGTTACTCCAGACGGGTTATGAGATCTCAATCGAGTCGGGGACCGGT
>JACPZV010000511.1 GCA_016195295.1 Acidobacteriota bacterium | reverse complement strand
GAAATAGGACTGGTCCTTCGCCGGATCGACGCCGCGCTTGAGCAGCGACCGGCCGCTGGCCTCGTCTCGTTCCACCCGCGCGTAGTGGCCCGTCGCCACCGCCTCGGCGCCGAGGCCGCGCGCGCGCTCGACCAGCGTGGCGAACTTGAGGTCGCTGTTGCAGTGCGCGCAAGGCAGCGGCGTCCGGCCGGCCGTGTACTCGCGCACGAAGTTCGAGACGACGTGCTCGTCGAACTGCCGCTCGAAGTTCACGATGTAGTGAGGAATGTCGAGGGCCGTCGCGACGCGCCGGGCATCGTGAAGGTCATCGATGGAGCAGCAACTGCCGAAGGCGGACCGCCCGTCGGCCCCGGACGCCCTGGAAGCGTCGTACAGCTGCATGGACAGACCGATGACGTCATGGCCCCGCTCCGCGAGCAGTGACGCGGCCACCGATGAATCCACACCGCCCGACATGGCGACCACGATGCGCATATGGTGTGCCGCTAGCCACCAGCCACTACTGGTTTCCTTGTTAGCCCCCGCAGCTTCTCGACCAGCCGCGGCATCAGCGCGATCACCCGATCGACTTCTTCCGCCGTCGAGAACATCCCGAGGCTGAAGCGCAACGAGTTCTGTGTCCGGTGCGCTGGGAGTCCCATCGCCCGCAAGACGTGCGAGGGCTCGAGAGTACCAGACGAGCACGCGGATCCGGTCGACACCGCGACGCCTTCGAGGTCGAGGGCGATGAGCAGGCTCTCGGCCTCGAAGCGATCGAAGCTGAGGTTCGTCGTGTTCGGCACGCGCGCTGCGCGCGCGCCATTCACCGCCGTGCCGGGAACCTCGCGCAGAATTCCTTCCTCCAGCCGATCGCGCAGCGCCGACACACGCAACGGTTCGCTCGCCAGCTTCGCCGCGGCGAGCCCGGCCGCGACGCCGAGTCCCGCGAGCGCCGGAACGTTCTCGGTGCCCGCGCGGCGATTCCGTTCGTGCTTGCCGCCCGTCATGCTGGGCTGCATCCGCGTGCCGCGTTTCACCCACAGCGCGCCGGCGCCCTTCGGGCCGTTGAACTTGTGCGCTGAGACCGACAAGAGATCGACGCCGAGGGCGCGGACATCGACCGGAATCTTTCCGACCGACTGGACGGCGTCGGTGTGCATCAGCGCGCCGTGCGCGTGCGCGATCGTCGCCAGCTCGGCGACCGGCTGAATCGTGCCGATCTCGTTGTTGGCGTGCATCACGGAAACGAGCGCCGTGTCGTCGGTGATGACTTCGCGGAGCCGGTCCGGCGCGACGACGCCCGATTCGTCCACGGTCAACAGGGTCGTGCGCCATCCGCGGCGGGCGAGGGCCTTGAGCGTGTTCAGAATCGCCTCGTGTTCGATCGCGCTCGCGATCAAATGCCGTCGTCCCGTGGGCTCGAGCGCGTCCGCGGCGCCTCGGATCGCGAAGTTGTCGGCTTCCGTTCCGCTGCTCGTGAAGACGACTTCAGACGGATCGGCGTCGATTAACGCGGCAAGCGCCGACCGCGCTTCATCCATCGCCGCCTTCGCCTGCTGCCCGAAGAAGTGCACGCTCGACGCGTTGCCAAAAACCTCGCGGGTCACTCGGCCGACGACATCGATCACCGCCGGTGCGGGCGGCGTGGTGGCGTTGTAATCAAAATAGACACGCGTCATGAACTCCTAATTGTACCACTCCCGCTAACTGTCAGTAGCAAAAGGAGTAGACAAGGTTTTGGCGGGTCCCATATACTCGCGAGAAGTTTTGCCGATAACACGATGACAGGGTACCGAGACGCCTGGGAAGAGGATAGGCGGAGGATCACATGTGGAAACGCGATGAAGCGGTCCGACCGGTAAGTGGACAACCGACGGCGGCGCCGCCACCGTCCGCGCCGTTCCAGGCGGGGGCGCCTGGTTCACGCTCAGAAACGAGCCAGCATATGGAGAAGGACATCGTGAATATCGGCAAGTCAGTCGTGATCAAGGGCGAGCTGAACGGCAGCGAAGATCTTACGATCGAGGGCCACGTCGAGGGCACCATTCAGCTCAAGGAACACGTGCTGACGATCGGCCCCAACGGGCGCATCAAGGCCCAGGTGTTCGCCAAGGCCGTGATCGTGCTCGGCGAAGTCACGGGCAACGTGACGGCCAGCGACAAGGTCGACATTCGCGACAACGGGTCGGTCGACGGCGACCTCGTGGCGCCGCGCGTCGCGATCGCCGAAGGCGCGCACTTCCGCGGCAGCGTGGACATGCAGCGCAAGGGCGTCGCCGCGCAACCGCAGGCGGCCAAACCGGCTCCGGCTCCAGTGCCGGCCGCGGTGCCGCAACATCAGGCGCAGCAAACGCCGGTGCAGGCGTCCGGTGCGCCGCAGCGCGTCGGCGCGTAAGCCACGTTGGGTCTCCTCGATCTCATCGCGCCGCGCCGCAGCGAAGCCGACGTCTACCAGGGACCGTCGGCGGCCGCCGGCGGTGCGATCTTCGCCACCAAAGCGCTCCGCAAGTTTCTGACGTGCCTCACGTCGCGCGAGTCGCCGGTCCTGCTCGATTTGGGGCCGGTCGTCGGCAGCAACGTCAACTTCTTCGGAGAACAGCTCGGGTGCAAGATTTTCGTCGAGGACATCTTTGCCGATCTGAATCGCCACGTCCGCGACGGCCGGCTCGATGCGTTGCCGGAGTTCTTGCGGCGCCGCTTTCCGCAGCCGGCCGGCGCGGTCGACGGCATTCTGTGTTGGGATTTGATTGACTACCTCAGTCGCCCGGCCGCGCAGGAGTTGGCCGGCGAGCTGACGCGCGTACTACGTTCCGACGGCGCCCTGCTGG
>JACPZV010000510.1 GCA_016195295.1 Acidobacteriota bacterium | reverse complement strand
ATCACCGACAGGCCTACGGCCCACCAGGGCAGCGAACGATTCGCGAGCAGATAGCCGTCCACCTTGTCGGTGCCCTTCGATCGGCGGAGGCCGTCGAACACGATCCAACTGATGTACGCGACGACGACGAGCCAGTCGAGGGAATGCATCGCTAATTAAGAGCGCGTTGCAAAATCAGCGCCGTCGGGTCCTGTCCGCGAACAGCCCGCTCGCGGCCACCCGCGCACGGCGAATTCTGCAACGGGCTCTAAGTGGATAGTGGCTTGGGGCTGGGGGCTGGGGATCACGAAAACAGTCGTCCAAAAATCCAGAGCACAACGAGGATGGCCACCTGAAGAAGGATGACGCGCACGTAGGTCGCGGTCATGGGAGTGTCGCGCTCGGCTTTCGGGTTCAGGGTTCCGGGTTCCGGGTTCACAGCGCAGCGCTCCGTGCGACGAGTTTCTTTTCGGCCTCGGCCAGCGCGTCGGTCGCGCGAGTCCACCACGCCTCGTCCGATCCGAGCTGACTCCGAGAGACGTCGGCGGCGCGAGCGGTTTCCGCCTGCGCGGGCCCGCCGAGCGTGCGGCGCACCTCGACGAAGTGACGCGCGCTCAGGATTTCAGCCAGGGCGGCGTCGGGGTACGTCAACGGCGCGCCAAGGAAATCGCGCGAGGCGTCCGCCAGCAGCGCACCGAGCGACCGCTGCGCGTCGGCCTCGCGTGCCGCCATCAACCGGCTGGCGATCGCGTGCGCCGTGCCGAACGGAAGGCCCTTGTCGCGCACCAGCGTATCCGCCAGCTCGGTGAGCGTCGTCCAGCCGTCCGCGGCTCGCGCCTCGAGGCGGGCGGCGTCGAACTCCGCCGTCCTTATCGCCGCGGCGACCAGCTTCACGGTGCGCGACGCGTCGCGGAACATGGCGAAGACGAGCGGCTGTAGATCGTCTTCCGTGTCCACGATGTCGCCGAACGGCGTGTTGTGGACGCACGTGATGATCGCCTGCGCCTGGCCCAGCGCCTTGCTGCCGATCGCGCGGGCGTGCTCGATGGCCACCGGATTCCGCTTCTGCGGCATGATGCTGCTGCCCTGCACGAAGCCGTCGCCGAGACGCACGTAGCTGAACTCGGCGCTACTCCACAGCAACAGGTCCTGCACGAAGCGGCCGTGGCCCGTGAGAAGGACGGCGGCGGCGGACACACTCTCGAGCAGGTAGTCCACCGTCGCGATGCTGCCGTAGGTGTTGATGGTCGGCCCGCCGAAGCCAAGCAGATCCGACGTCAGCTGTCGATCGATCGGAAAGCCAGTGCCGGTGATCGCGCACGCGCCGAGCGGATTCTGGTTCGTCCGTTCATAGGCGCCGCGCAGCCGCGCGGCGTCACGCTCCAATTGCTCGACGACCGCGAGCAGATAGTGGGCGACCGTCGTGGGCTGCGCGCGCTGCGTATGCGTGTGCGCCGCGAAAATCGTGTCGCGATGACGATCGGCAACGTCCAGCAGCGAGCGCCGCAGCTCGAACGTCGCGGCCATCAATCCGAGAATGAATTCGCGCTGGCGCATCCGGTACATCGTCATGTCGATGTCGTTGCGCGACCGCGCCGTGTGCAGCCGGCCGGCCACTTCCTCGCCGCAGGAGGCGACGATCAAACGCTGGACGTAGAAGAAGAGATCCTCGCACGTGCCGTCGTACTTGGTGCGCCGCACCTCCTCTTGCGACACCGAGTCCAGCGCGTCGCGCAGCGCGCGCGCGTCGGCCGCCGACACGATCCCCCGGGCTGCGAGCATCACGAGATGCGCGTAGTTGATGGCCATCAGCGGCGCGAGCAGCAACTCTTTGGCGTCTTCGAAATTGTCGTTGAGAACGTAGGTGACGTATTCCGGCGCAAAGCGCATCAGGAAAGTATATCGGGAACGCTACTTCTCCGTCTTGACGATGGGATTGCCGCCGTTCGCCCACTCGTTCCATCCGCCGAGCAGCGCCTTGACGGTCTTGACGCCGCGTTGTTCCAGGATGAGCGCCGCACGGGCGCTCGTGGCTTCGTCCTGTCACGCGCAGTACGTGACGACGGTCTTCCGGGTTTTCTCGAGCGACTGCGCGAACTTCTCGTACTCGATGGGCCACGTCATCCGGCCCTCGAGCGGCAGCAATTGCGCGCCTGGAATGTGACCGCGCGCGAACGCGTCCGGCGTGCGCGTGTCGACGACGACGACCGTCTTGGCCGCGATCAGCTTCTTGAGTTGCGCTTGGGTGATGCGAGCCGCCCCGTCCATCCCCCGCTCTTGAGCGCGAAGCGGAAGCTGGGCCGTCGCTGCAAGAGCCGCGAGCGCGGCCAGCATCGCCGCACGAAGCCATGGTGAGGTGCGCATCCATCTAATATAGCGCCATGTCCGGGAATTCCATCCGCGCGCGGCCGCCGCGCGGCGACACGTCGTCGTCGCTGGCTATTGGGCGCGATCCGGACGTCCTCGCATCGTTTCTCGAAGACGCGGCGCACTTCCCCGGCGGACACGCGGCAGGCCTTGTCGTCCCGACGACCGAAGCCGAGGTGGCAAGTGTCGTGCGAGAAGCGTCCACGGTCCTGCCGATTGGCGCGCAGTCCTCGCTGACGGGCGGCGCGACGCCGATGGGCGAGATGCTCCTCAGCACCTCGCGCCTCAATCGCATCATCGACATCGGCGCCGACTGGGTTCGCGTGGAAGCCGGCGTCACGCTCGCCGATCTGGACGCCGCGCTCGCGCAAGCAGGCAAGTATTACCCGCCAGCGCCGACGTTCACCGGCGCGTTCGTCGGCGGCACGGTCGCCACCAACGCTGCGGGCGCAGCAACGTTCAAGTACGGCGCGACCCGCGACTGGGTACGCGCCCTGACCGTGGTCCTCGCAAATGGCGACGTGCTCGACGTCGAGCGTGGTTCGACGTTCGCGAGCGGCGACGGCACGTTCGAGATCGCGCTCTCGGATCGCACGGCCCGCCTCAGCGTGCCACGGTACGAAATGCCGCATGTCGCGAAGTTGTCGGCGGGCTACTTCGCCGCGCCTCGAATGGATCTGATCGATCTGTTCATCGGATCGGAAGGCACGCTCGGGATCGTCACCGGGGGCACGCTTCGCGTGCTGCCGGTGCGGCCGGCGCAGTGTCTGGTCTTGGTGCCCTTCGCCGATCGGCGAGCGGCGCTGGGTTTTGTCGCAGCACTGCGACAAGCCGCGCGCGAGACGTGGCGAACGCGCGACGTGCAGGGTCTCGACATCTCGGCGATCGAGCACATGGACGCGCGCTGCCTCGCGCTGCTGCGCGAGGACGGCGTCGATCGTCAGAACGGCGTCACGATTCCCGACGGCACGGCGATCGCGCTGCTCATCACGCTGGAGCTTGCGCCCGACATAACGCCGGCCCGCGCGTTCGACGAGATCGGCCGCGCGCGAGAAGGCGGCGCGCCGGACACGCGATTGGTCAGGTTCTGCCGCGCGTTGGACCAGGCGGGCGTGCTCGATCTGGTTGAGATCGCCGTGCCGGGCGATCACGCCAGAGCCGAACAGCTTCGCGCGATTCGCGAGGCCGTGCCGGCTGCCGTCAACGCGCGCATCGGCCGCGTGAAGCACAGCGTCGACGAGCGGATTACGAAAACCGCCGCCGACATGATCGTGCCCTTCGAACGGCTCGATGAGCTGCTGACGATTTGCGACGGAGAATTTCGGCGCCGTGGCCTGGACGCCGCGGTCTGGGGACACGTTTCAGACGGCAACCTGCACCCCAACGTGATTCCGCGGTCGATGGCCGACGTCGAGTCCGGCAAGGCGGCGATTCTCGCCTTCGGACGCGAGGTGCGTCGGCTTGGTGGATCACCGCTCGCCGAGCACGGCGTCGGAAGGAATCCGGTCAAGCAGCAATTGCTCGTGGATCTCTACGGACGTGAGGGCGTCGAACAGATGCGCGAGGTGAAGCGCGCGCTCGATCCGGGGTGGAAGATGGCGCCGGGGGTAATCTTCACGAAGGGCTAAGGGCTGAGGGCTGAGGGCTGAGGGCTGAAAGACCCGCCCTACAGGACCACGGCGAGACCGACGAGCACGAGACCGGAGACGAGCAGCCAGAGCGGCGCCTGCGTGCGGGCCGCGCGCTCGTCACGCTTCGCGGCCATGTCGTCAACCGCCGCCAACAGATTGAGCGGGTCGCCGATGCCCGGCAGCGCGAGGACGGCCGACGCGAGCGCCGCGATCTCGAGGAGCATGCCGCCGCCGAGCAGGATGCGGACGGCAAGGTCGTCGCTGTTCAGCCAGACGATGGCGACCATCGACGCGATCCAGCTCACGACGGCGCATCCGGCGATCAATCGCAGACGGCCCACCTCACGATCGGCGGCTTGTCGCAGCAGCTCCACGCGAAGCGCGCCTTCGGCGCGCTGCCGATCGGCCTCGGCCTTCTCGCGCAGCATCTGCATCCTGCGCGCGTCGCGCTCGAGGACTTCCCGCAGCGCCGCGGCCACGACGCCCGCAAGCGGTGTCTGGCGGGGGCCAGAGGTCTCGTCGTCGCGCGCGCGCTCGTCACGCTCGTCGCGCGCGCCTCGGCTCTGCGCCAGATTCGTGACGCCGAGCGCGAGGTCCAGAAGGCGGAGCCAGGGAATGGGCATCGCCTGATTATCCGCCAGGCCAAGCCGCTCAACAGAATCACGTGAATCGGCGGTCGCCTCGCCTATTTGCTCGATCGCGGAGCCTACTTCAATTCTCGCCGCGCACGAACCCGGTCAAACGAAGGAGTATTGTGATCAGAACTGCACGCGCCGGAGCCGACCGTCCACGAATTCATAGAAGTCGGGATTGCGCTCGGCTACTAGCGCCAACAGCTCATCGAAGGCGTCGTCAAGCTGCATCTGATGCTCGCTGTCACCTGCCCGGAACAGTTGCACTGACGCTGCCAAAGGATTGGCGTCGATGAGGGCGACATACAAACGCTCGTACTGTTCATCACGTCCCGCCGGATCGCTACGGCCTGTGAACAGTCGAAGCCGTTTGTGCGTGTTGACGAACGTCGAGTTGCGACGATCCGAGCCGTCCTCCGCCGCGCCTCGGTCGAACAGCATAAAGCCGCCAAGCACGGCGTAGGGGAATCGACGGTGCAATGTGACTGACTCGAACAGCATGTCACCGCGCCTGTTTACGACATTCTTCTGATAGTTGCGACCCCGTCGATCCTTGAAGTTGATGCACTTGACGGACAACGCAAGCTGCAGGCCCGATTGTTCCGTCGACCAGGTCACATCGACCTTCTTCGCCCCAATTCCACCAGACATACGGCGCTCGGCACCCAAGATGCCTGCTTCATCGCCAGGACTGCTGGGTCGGGTTCCAATGAGCCCGCGTTGCCGCAGTTCTTCCGCAAATGCGGCAGCTACAACCGCCGACATTCGTTCGGAGTAAGCCTTCTTTGACGATTGCGGAGCATCATCCGATGGCTTCTCAGGAAGCGACCTAACCGCTGTGATCAGGAAATCGGCGGACCGGCTCACGGCTCGGTGCGCGCGCGAGAGACGCGCCGACTGAACAGGACCTCTCTTGCGTTGCGAAGCGTTTCAAGATCCTTTGACTTGAGCTTCAATTGTGAACGGAAGATTCGGTCGACGGTCTTGGTGGCTTCGAGGAGGTCGCGCTGACGGAGGTGTCGCCCAAGCTGTGGCCGGAGATTCCGCAGTTCGGATGCCGCCGCGT
>JACPZV010000509.1 GCA_016195295.1 Acidobacteriota bacterium | reverse complement strand
AGCGGTAGTCGCCGCCCTTGACGGTGTCGTAGAACAGACGGTACACGCTGTCGCCGTCGTTCTGGTAGTTCTTCGCGGCGTTGATGCCGCCCTGCGCCGCGATGCTGTGCGCGCGGCGAGGGGAGTCTTGAATGCAGAAGCTCAGAACGTTGTACCCGAGTTCACCCAGCGACGCCGCCGCCGACGCGCCGGCCAACCCGGTGCCCACGACGATGATGGTGTACTTCCGCTTGTTGGCGGGGTTGACCAGCTTCATCTCGAACTTATGCCGGTCCCACTTGCCCGCGATCGGCCCGCCGGGAATCTTCGCGTCGAGCGTCATACACGAACCCTCACGGACTGGCTCATGTAGGCCCACACCGCGATGACCATGAACGCGCCCGCGATCAGCACGGCGATCACTTTGCCCGCGATCACTACGCGCGGCGTCCACTTCGAATGATCGAGACCCAGCGACTGGACCGCGCTCGCGATGCCGTGCCACAGATGCGACCCGACGACGACCATCGAGAGGACGTAGAACCCGACCACGAGCGGATTGGACAAGGTCTCCATCTCCTGGCGATAGAGATCGCGTCCTCCATCCGGCCACGGATACTCGGTGCTCCATCCTTCTTTGAAAGCCTTCACGTGGATGACGATGAAGGTCAGCAACCAGAGTCCTGAGACGATCATCGTCGACGAGGCAAGCGACTTGCGGCTCGGCGCGCCGGCGCGACGCTTCATCGCATAGCGGACCGGCCGGGCCGCCTGGTTGGCGAGAAACATCCGAACGGTTTTGTACACGTGAATGAGGAAGATCAACAGCAATCCGATCTCGATGATCGGAAGAAGCGGATTGGCTTCCATGACGTACGCGTATCGGTTGAAGACGGCAGGTCCGAAGAACACCAACAGGTTGCCGGCGATGTGAATGAGGAGATAAAGGAAAAGGGCGACGCCGGTGATCCCGATGACGATCTTCGTTCCAACGGAGGAACGAAAGACGTCCGATCGCGATGTCATCTGCGGCAGTTTACTGTTGCGTCACGAACACGCGCAAGTTAGCATCAGGAATTTTCCGCCGTCATGAACATCCACGAGTACCAAGCCAAGACCATTCTTGCTCGCTACGGCGTGCCCGTGCCTCGCGGCGAGGTGACGTTCACGGCCGCGGATGCCGCCGACATCGCGCGCCGCCTCGGGACGAGCGTCGTCGTCGTGAAAGCGCAGATTCACGCGGGCGGTCGCGGCAAGGGCGGCGGCGTGAAGATCGCGAAATCTCCCGAGGACGCGACGACGCTCACGCGCGCAATGCTCGGCATGACGCTCGTCACGCATCAGACCGGTCCGGAAGGACGCGTCGTCGGCCGCGTGCTGATTGAAGAAGGGCTGGCGATTCAACGCGAGCTGTACGTGAGCGTCGTCCTTGATCGCACGGCGGGCAAGCCGGTCATCATGGCCAGCGCGGCCGGCGGCATGGACATCGAGGAAGTGGCCGCGAAGACGCCCGAGAAGATCGTGCGCGTCTCCATCGACCCGGGCGTCGGCGTCGTGCCGTTCGAGGCGCGACAGCTCGGCTTCGGCATCGGCCTCGACGGACCGCAGGTGAACAAGTTCGTCAAGGTGGTGACCGTGTTGTACGAGGCGTATTTGGCCACGGATGCGTCGCTCCTCGAGATCAATCCGCTCATCGTCACGCAGACCGGCGAGTTGCTCGCGCTGGACGCGAAGATGAACTTCGACGACAACGCGCTGTATCGTCACGCGGACATCAAGGATCTGCGCGACCTCGATGAGGAAGATCCGCTCGAGATCGAAGCTTCGAAGTATTCGCTGAACTACATCCACCTCGACGGCACCATCGGCTGCATGGTCAACGGCGCCGGCCTGGCCATGGCGACGATGGACATCATCAAGCTGGCGGGCGGCGAGCCGGCGAACTTCCTCGACGTGGGCGGCGGCGCGAATGCCGAACAGATCCGCAACGCCTTCAAGATCCTCATGTCGGACCGAAACGTGAAGGCGGTCCTCATCAACATCTTCGGCGGCATCCTCCGCTGCGACGTGCTCGCGCAGGGCGTCATCGCGGCTGTGAAGGAGCTCGGCGTGCCCGTGCCGATCGTCATTCGGATGGAGGGTACCAACGTCGACGAAGGGAAGCGGCTGCTGCGCGAAAGCAAAATGAACTTCACGACGGCGGACTCGATGGACGAGGCCGCACAAAAAGTCGTGCAACTAGCTGGTTAGGGGCGCCTGTGGCCACGAAGACACGAAAGCACGAATGTCTGTTCTGATCGATAAATCGACGCGTCTGATTGTTCAGGGACTGACGGGCCGGGAAGGTACGTTTCACGCCAAGCAGGCCGCGGCCTACGGGACGACCGTCGTCGGCGGCGTGACCCCGGGCAAGGGCGGGACGACCCACGAAGGGTGGCCGATTTTCGATACCGTGCGCGACGCCGTGAAACAGACGGGCGCGAACGTGTCGGTCGTCTTCGTGCCGCCGGCGTTTGCCGCAGACGCCGTCATGGAGTCCGCCGACGCGGGTCTCGCGCTGGTCGTGTGCATCACTGAAGGGATCCCGACGTTCGACATGATGCGCGCCATCACGTTCCTCAAGGCGCGGCCCGCGACGCGGCTCGTCGGACCGAACTGTCCCGGGCTTATCTCGCCGGGAAAAGCGAAGGCCGGCATCATTCCGGGCAACATCTGCAAGGAAGGACGCATCGGCATCGTCTCGAAGAGCGGCACGCTCACCTACGAAGCCATCCATCAGCTGACGACGCTGGGCATGGGGCAGACGACGTGCATCGGCATCGGCGGCGATCCGTTGATCGGCACGTCGCACATCGACGCGCTGAAACTGTTCGCTCAAGATCCCGAGACCGACGCGGTGATCATGATCGGCGAGATCGGCGGCACCGCGGAAGAAGAAGCCGCCGCGTGGATCAAAGCCCACTTCAAGAAGCCGGTCGTCGGTTTCATCGCGGGCCAGACCGCACCGCCCGGCCGCCGAATGGGTCACGCGGGCGCCATCATCGCCGGCGGTAAAGGGACGGCAGCCGAGAAGATGGCCGCCCTCACCGCCGCGGGCGTCAAAGTGGTCAAGAGCCCCGCCGACATGGGGCGAGCGATCAAAGAGCTGTTGTAGCTGCGTTTGCGTCGCCTCCGCGCGCCGCACCCGCAGGTCGCCCCTGCGGACCCCGTGATATACTTGTACGGTTGCTCATCCTTCTATCTTCATACGCTATAAGGACTTGAGAATGTCACCGACCGATCTCGCCGTCCAGGAAACGCAGGCCTCCGCTCATCGACAGCGTGTCGTCAACGACTTCAGCATTCAGGTCGCCACCGTCAACGGGTCCGGCAGTCAGACGGCCAATATGGTGCTGCTGCGCTCGATCTTCTTGATGGGCGTGCCGGTTTCCGGCAAGAACATGTTCCCGTCGAACATTGCCGGGCTCCCGACGTGGTACACGATTCGCGCCAGCAAGCGCCACTACATCGCACGGAAGAAGGAAGTGGATTTTCTGGTCGCGATGAACCCGGAAACCGCGAAGGAAGACGCCCTCACGCTCGAACCTGGCTCGGCCGTCGTGTATGACGAGCCATTGAAGCTGAACGCGCTGCGCAGCGACCTCGTGTTCTATCCGGTGCCGTTCGACAAGCTCGTGGCGTCCGTCTGTCCGGACGCGAAGCTCCGACGCCTCGTGCGCAACATGATCTACGACGGCGTGCTGGCGAAGATGCTCGGCCTCGACATGGCGCTGATGGAGACGGCGCTCAACAAGCAGCTTGGCAAAAAGGGGAAGGCCGTCATCCTGAATCAGGGCGCCCTCAAGGCCGGCTGGGATTACGCCGCGGCGACCTTCACGAAGCAGGATCCGTTCTTCATCGAGCCGATGAACGAGACGGCCGGCAAGATCCTGATCGAGGGGAACGTTGCCGCGGCGATCGGTTGCATGATGGCCGGTGTCACTGTCGTCGCTTGGTATCCGATCACGCCCTCGTCTTCGCTTTGTGAGTCGCTCATCGGCTACATGAAGAAGTACCGGGTCGACAAGGAAACCGGGAAGGCGACGTTCGCGATTGTGCAGGCCGAAGACGAAATCGCCTCGCTCGGGATGGTGGTCGGCGCGAGCTGGGCCGGCGCGCGAGCCATGACGGCGACGGCGGGTCCGGGGATTTCGCTGATGTCGGAGTTCACCGGCCTGGCGTACTACGCGGAAGCGCCCGCGGTCATCTTCGACGTGCAACGGGTCGGACCGTCGACGGGGCTGCCGACGCGCACCGCGCAGGGCGACCTTCTCTCCACGGCGTTTCTCTCGCACGGGGACACGAAGCACGTGATGCTGATGCCGGCCACGGTCGAGGAGGCGTACACGATGGCGATGCGGGCCTTCGATCTGGCCGAGCATTTCCAGACGCCCGTGTTCGTGATGATGGACCTCGACCTGGGCATGAACAACTGGATGTCGGATGCGTTCACCTATCCGACCGGCCCGGTCAACCGCGGGAAACTCCTCACCGAGGAGAAGCTGAAGCAGTTGGGCTCGTGGGGCCGCTACTCGGATGTGGACGGCGATGGCATCGCGTACCGCACGATTCCCGGCGACCACATGCCGGCGTATTTCGCGCGCGGGTCCGGCCACAACGCCAAGGGGCAGTACAGCGAACGGCCCGACGACTACGTAGAGAACATGGACCGGCTCGCGCGCAAGTTCGAGACCGCGCGCACGCACGTGCCCCAGCCCGTCGTCCAGAACAATCCGAAGGCGACGATTGGGTTCATCGGCTACGGAACGTCGCATTTCGCGACCGAGGAAAGCCGCGATCAGCTTCGCGAGGAAACCAAAATCGAGACGTCGTACTTCCGCCCGCGCGCGTATCCGTTCACTGACGATCTGGTGAAGTTCATCGACGCCCACGCGCGCGTGTACGTCATCGAGCAAAACCGGGACGCACAGCTCCGTCAGCTGATGAAACTCGAGCTCTCGCCGGCGCGCCAGGCCAAGCTACGCAGCGTTCTCCATTACAACGGCCTGCCGATCGACGCCCGCAGCATCACCGATGATGTACTGGCGCAGGAAGGCTTCGAGGTGGCGAAGAAGACAGTACGCACGGCCGGCTCATCGGCGGGCATGACGGGCGGAGAGTAAGTTCGCGGATTTCTGATTTCAGATGGCAGATTTCAGATT
>JACPZV010000045.1 GCA_016195295.1 Acidobacteriota bacterium | reverse complement strand
TGATGGCCATCTGTTCATCGACCGTGACGAGGCCGTCCACCGAGGCTTCGATCAGGCCGCGGTTGTAGGCGCGCTCTTCGGCCAACTGCCTTTGCAGGCCCGCCTGCTCGGTGATGTCGCGGGCGGACGCGAAAATGCCGCGCACGCTGCCGGACGGGTCTTTGAACACCGAAGCGTTGAACGACACGCGCACGTGCTTGCCGTCGCGCTTGGCCAGCGTGAGCACGTAGTCGGTGACGACGCCTTGCTGGAAGGTTTCGTTTACGCCGGCCGTCGCGCGGTCGGCGTCCGCGAAGTAATCCGCGAAGGGGGTGCCAATAAGTTCCTGAGGGTTATAACCGGACATGCGCGACATCTGTTCGTTCACGTCCGAGATGAGGCCCTTGGGGTCCACCGTGATGAGGCCGTCCACCGACGCCTCGATGAGGCCGCGGTTGTATGCCTGCGACTCGCGCAACTGCTGCTCCAGTTTTTTCTGCTCCGTGATGTCGCGC
This sequence comes from Acidobacteriota bacterium, assembly GCA_016195295.1. Lineage (GTDB taxonomy): Bacteria > Acidobacteriota > Vicinamibacteria > Vicinamibacterales > CAVVIG01 > SRVP-36. The sequence goes on along the minus strand of JACPZV010000045.1, from coordinate 4,651 downwards.
GCGGCGGCGAACACGCCTTGCAGCTTCCCGTCCGCGTCGCGGAAGGTCGACGCGTTATAGGAGACGACCGTCATCTTCCCCTTCTTGGAGAGAGCGGTCAGTTCGTAGTTGGTGACTTTGCCCTCGCGGAGGACCAGGCGGATGCCCTCCTCGGCGCGTTGCGGGTCCGTGAAGAAGTTCTTGAACGCCACGCCGATGAGTTCCTCTCGCGTGTGGCTCGTGAGCGCCTCCATCTGCTGGTTCACATCGGTGATGACGCCGACCGAGTCGGTGGTCATCAACGCGTCGATGTTCGACTCGATGAGCGAGCGCGTGTAGAACTGGGTGGCTTTGAGCTCCTCAGTCAGCCGGATTTCATCCGAGATGTCTTTCGAGATGAGCAGATAGCCGATGGGCTTGCCCGAAGCGTCGCGGCGCGGCGTAATGACGACGCGCGCAGTGAAGCGCTGGCCGTTCTTGCGCGCGCGGGCCAGTGTGCCTTCCCATTTGCCGTCACGCAGGGCGGTCTGCATGATTTCGCGGTGTTTCCCGGACTTCACGTCTTCCGGCACGTGAAGGATCGACGAATTCGCCTTGCCGACCACTTCCTCCGGCTCGTAGCCGTAGAGCCGCCGCGCGCCTTCGTTCCACAGCAGGATGTTGCCCTCGAGGTCCTTGCCAATGACCGAATACTCCGTAGAAGATTCAAGAATATTGGTGATAAAATTCACCGCCTCCTGGGCGTCGCCGACGATGGCGCTGTCAAAAAGTTTGGCCCGGCGAATTTCGTCAGCGAAGCGCTGCTCGTTGGTAATGTCCTTCGACATGAGCAGCAGGCCAATGGGCTTGCCTTGGAGATCGCAACGCGGAGTGATGACGACCCGCGCGCTAAAGCGCTGGCCGTTCTTGCGCACGCGGGTGATGCTGCCCTCCCACTTACCGTCGCGCAGAGCCGCTTCCATCATCGCGCCCGGCTTGCCGGATTTGATGTCCTCGGGCGTGTGCAGGATGGAGGAGTTGGCTTGGTTGACGACTTCCTCCGGCTCGTAACCGTAAAGACGGCGCGCGCCTTCGTTCCAGAGAAGGATTTTGCCGTCGAGGTCCTTGCCGATGATGGAATACTCGGTGGACGATTCGAGGATGTTCCCGATGAAGTGTCGTGGCCGCTTTGTGGATTTCCTCGAGATCGCCGCGCCGCGGATCGCCGGCCGCGACTTCAGCGAGCAATACCTCGGAGAACCCGAGGATGATGCCCAGTTGATTCTTGAAGTCGTGACGGTCCTTATCATCGTTAGTAGTCATCGCTCGTGCTTCAAAGAGTCGTGCGGCCGAAGAGCAGCAGCGCGACCGCTTCGCGAAGCCCTCTCGCGTAAACGGCGTGTCGAGAGAGGCCTCGTCCTCCCAGCGCTGCGGTTTGGCCTCGAACAGGCGGTCGGCGTGGCTCGTCAGATACCTAGCCCCCTCGAAATAGTGTCCGGCTTTCGCCGAACTGGGTATCAGTTGTCACGCTCGACCATGTCGAGAAACGTGGCGACCAGATCGGCACGGCGCCAGCCGCGCGCCGCTTCGCACCGCAGCTCCTCGGCCGCCCGCGCGAACGGCAGCGCCGCTCTGTAGGGCCGCTCCGTCGTCAGCGCATCGAACACGTCAACGATGCCCATGATCTGTGCGAGCAACGGAATCGCCTCGTCGCGCAGTCCGTCCGGGTAGCCGCTGCCGTCCAGCCGCTCGTGATGATGGCGGACGATCGGGCGCACGTTCCGCAGCGACCGCAGCTCGCCGCACAGCCGGTCGCCGATGACCGTGTGCTGCTTGATCAGCTCGTATTCCTCGCGCGTGAGCGGCCCCGGCTTCGCCAGCACGGCGTCGGGGATGCCAACCTTCCCGACATCGTGAAGAAAGCCGCCGCGCTCGAGCGCGGAGACGTCGTCCTCGTCGAGCCCGAGCGTCCGGCCCAGCGCGGAGGCGTACCGCGCGAGACGGTGGCAGTGGCCGTCGGTGGTGCGGTCGCGCGCTTCGATGGTCAGCGCGAGGCTGACAATCACCGACTCGGCGCTGTCGAGGTCGTCGGTGTACCGCTTGATGCGGAGCAGCGAGCGGACGCGCGCCCGCAGTTCGTGCGCGTTGAACGGCTTGCTGACGAAATCGTCCGCGCCGACATCGATGCCGCGGATACGACTGGCGCTGTCGTTGAGAGACGTGATGAGCACGACCGGAATCAGCCGCGTGCTCGCATCCTGCTTGATCGCCTGACACGCCTCGAACCCGTCGACGTTCGGCATCATGACATCCATCAGGACCAGATCGGGATGCTCGGCGCTCACGAGCCGCAGTGCTTCGGCGCCGTCGGCGGCCGTGCGCACGGCGTGACCGTCGGGCGCGAGCAGCGATTCGAGCAGTCGGGCATTGCCCTCGATATCATCGACGACCAACACAGTCGCCATACGCTCCATCAATCTACAGCTATTAGGACGACCCGCTTACGACTTATCGGACGGCCCGGCACGTCGAAATAGTCGAAATAGGTGATGGTGCAGTGACCCGCGCGATGACGTTTTGTTAGTGTCACGAGCGCGTTCATACGTACTTCCGCGCCATTTCTGATCGGTGGTCAATCCATTGGCCGGTGTGGACAACTTCGCTCGTGTCACTCAGCCAGCACGCCGACGCCAGCCTCACGGCGTTCGCAAGTACATCGCCCACCCTGAGCGTGTCGAAGGACGAGCGGAAATGTCTAGGCGTTTCGCACGCACCACGCTGGCACGTTTCATTCCATCGTGCATCAGGCGGCAAATCGCTTATTCACCGAGAGATACGCCGGCCGGTGCGGCGTGGCTCAAGCGCGGCAGCACTCATTTTCCGAGAGACCTACATTATGCGTAGCCTCATGGGTCCAATGCTTCAGTACATCGTTCGTCCTGAGCTTGTCGAAGGACGCGCGGGAATGTCCCGGCGTTTCGCACGCACCACAGTAGAATGTCCGGCGCTCGCACCCACAGCGCCCAGGCGCGAGCGTGAAGGAGGTTCCTGTTCAGGGACTTTCTGGACGGCGGCGAGGGGATCGCCACCAACGAAGGTCGCCACGCTAAAACACCCGCATGCGGACCGGTTGATTCTAAAAGAACTTGGCCGACCGATGGCCCTTTGGTCGCATTTCTACTTAGCGCCAAGTAAAATAGAGGGTCATGAACGCATCTGAGATGGCCAGAGCCTTGGGGCGCAGAGGGGGACGAGCTCGCGGAAAGCGTCTGTCCGCGGCGGATAAGAAACGCATAGCGTCGCTGGGAGGCAAGGCGCGGTTTCAGTCACTCCAGGCAGCCCGCCGCATTGCCGACAATTTCCGATATGTCGCCGTCCTTGGCGACCTTCGTGGGCGGCGGACCACCGTCAGGCGCCTGCGCGCTTTCGCCGGCCCGCTGCCAGGGATCTACCCCGCGGGATCCTGAAATGCCCGACCCAATGGATCATCTCCAAACGGTCGGCGAAATTGTCCAGGGGCTCCGCGCGCTCGGCCTCGAGCCAGTGCTCGTGGGAGGCATGGCCCTTGCGGTGCTGGGATCACGCCGAGTGACGCGCGACTTCGATTTCGTGATCGCGCATCCGGGCGACCGGCTTGCCCGTACGATTGATCTCTTCTATGACCGTGGATTCGAACTCGTCTCACGCCTGAACGAAATGGGAGAGGTGATCTCGACGATCGCCAACCGCAAGGTAGCGGCCATCCGGCTTCGCCTCGATGCGCCGGCGAGCGCGTACTTCTTCATCGCGGAGACAGGCCTTCGGGTCGATCTCCTGTTCGACTTCCCCATCCCGGCAGCCAAGCTCGCCGAGCATGCGACGCGAACCACGATTCGCACCTATGTGTTCGACATAGCCTCCGAGCAGGACCTCCTGCGTCTCAAGAGGATCGCCAAAGCGGCGCGTTCGGCACCGGGCGACGCCGAGGACATCGCCTTTCTCGAGTCACGCCGGAAAAGCTCCACATGATGTCGAATTGATACGTTCCCAGCGCAACAGCGTCTTCGTTGACGACCAGGGCGTGCCGTATCGCGATCAGTAGGCGTTTCTCTCGACGTTAGGACGCATGGGACGCGCGCGTCTTGAAGACGTGGCGCGCGAGGCCGAGCGACGCGGGCGTGTCCTTGGCGTGAGCCTTCCATCGGCGGAGGACGACGAACCTGCGCCGTGGACAGCACGGCCGTCGCGTCATCGAAAAGACGCGCCGGCGGTTGCCTGGAAGATGTTCGTGAGGTGTTGACCAGCTTGAATATTCGCCCCGTCATCCGCGACGAACGCTACGCCGGACAGCCGCTGCAGGTGGCGTTTCAAGGAGAGTTGCGACCCGAGCAGACGCGCGCGGCCGATGCGATGCTGAAGCATGAAACCGGTGTGCTTTCCGCCACGACGGCCTTTGGCAAGACCGTGGTTGCCGCATGGCTCATCGCACAGCGTGGCGTCAATACGCTGGTGCTCGTGCATCGGCGGCAACTGCTCGACCAGTGGGTCGAGCGCCTCGCAACGTTTCTGGATCTGCCCGCAAAGTCGATCGGACGAATCGGTGGAGGCCGGAACAAGCCGACCGGGCTACTCGACGTGGCCGTCATTCAGAGCCTTGTCCGCAAAGGTGTCGTGGACGACCGTGTTGCCGACTATGGGCATCTGATCGTTGATG
>JACPZV010000505.1 GCA_016195295.1 Acidobacteriota bacterium | reverse complement strand
TTGAAGACGACATAATGCACGACGTCCATCTGCGGCGTCACAACATCCATCCCGCGTGGAACTATACGCTCGAGCCGCTTTCAGCATAGTGTCCATTTTATTTTTCAGCAGTCCCTTAGGCCTCGGAGGCGGCTTGGGGTCCAGGCGCGAGGCGCCATGACGAACGCCAGCCGCTCCCGAACGCCGTCAGCGTCTGCAAGACGAGGAGCGCGGCGAACGCCATTACCGCAAGCACGACGAAGCCGGATCCGAAGGAGCCCGTGCTCCGCTTCAAACCGCCAAGCAGGGTCGGCAGCAGAAACCCGCCGACGCCGCCGATCGCACCAATCACACCGGTCGCCATGCCGATCTCGACTGGAAAGCGTTGCGGCACCAACTGAAAGACGGCCCCATTGCCCATGCCGAGGCATGCCATCGCCGCGATGATCAGACCGACCATCGGCGTGAGCGCTGGAAGCTGGGCGACAGCGACGTATATCAGACCGATGCCCAGCAAGAGAAGCTGAAGCAGACGAAGACCGCCAATCCTATCGGCGGCGTAGCCACCGAGGGGACGCAAGACACTGCCGGCCAGGGCCGCCAGGGCCGTCAGCGATCCGGCAACGACCGCCGTGACGTGAAACTGGTCACGCATGAAGAGCGGCAGGAAGCTGCTCAGGCCCACATAGCCTCCGAACGTCACGCAGTAGAACAAGCAGAACCACCACATGTCAGCCTGTCCAACAACGCGTACGTCCTCTCGGAGGTTGCGTAGCTTGCGTATGTACGGGCTGTCCCTGGCCATCAGCGCGAACAGCGTCAAGACGAGCAGCAGTGGCGCGATCGCCAAGCCGAACACGCGGTGCCACCCGACGACGTTCGCGAGACGCGGCGCGAAGACATTGGCAATCACGGTTCCGCTGTTGCCAGCCGCGGCGATGCCCATCACGAGCCCCTGGCGCCGGGGCGGATACCAGCGGCTCGCAAGCGGCAGGACGACGGCGAACGATGCCCCGGCCACGCCGAGTGTCGCTCCAAGAAGGAACAGCGTCGACACGCCGTTGCCGGCCAGCCATCCCAGAATCAGCGGAGCGAAGAGGAACGCGAGCAACGCCACGCCGACGCGACGCCCTCCAAGACGATCGCTCAAGATCCCGAGCGGCACGCGCAGGAGCGAACCCGTGAGCACGGGGATCGCCACCAGGAGACCTTTCTGCGCTGGGTCCAGGCCGGCGCTTTCGGCAATGAACACGCCCAGGGCGCCGACCAGCACCCACAGCATGAAGCACACGTCGAAGTGCAGGAAACACGCGATCAGCGTGGGCGTGTGGCCTGCGGGCGTCGACTCGGTGCGCATGGAGGTGTACATCGAGGCCGTCAAAAGCGAAGCCGCACTTCAACGTACCCAAAGTGCGCATGGTTGCCGGACGCGTAGATGGCCTCGGTCGTCTTGCCAGTCGTACGTCGGCTTCGAGCGCGACAGTCCCGCACGCACGAGCGTGCCAGGGTAGGTGTACTCCCCGTCGGGGTTATCTCCGAACCACCGCCACGCGTAGGCTCGGATCCTGACCGAGCCGGACACGGCGACATCGCCAAACGTGACCGGCTGGCCGACGCCGCTTTGGGCCGAGACGGGGAGCGCGCCCATTGAGAGCAGGACGATCAGCGGAACGGCGCTGCGCATGAAGCTCGCACGTGTGGAGGGAGTCAGAGCGACCTGTCGCACGCGAGAGCAACTTGTGTACCGCGATGACGCGGGCGCCCTTCCGCGGGTTCAGCTGTTTGCAGTGGCTGAAGTTTCTTCGATTCTCCGTGCGCGATACGGGCCAAGGCAGAGGATCGGAAGCCACAACAATGTATGGGTGGCGACGATCGGACGACAAACATGTCTGACACCGTTGACTGCGAGGCGCGTGGCCGCCGCGAAGCGCGCGCTTCGGACCGGATTCCCGCCCGAAACTCCGACCGTTTGCGCCATTAAGCGACATGAATGTGTGGTTTGTGATGTACCAGGACAAAAATGTCGTCTCGTCTTGGCGTACACGACGAGATTTCCATTGTGAGGCGGCGAAACGGCGCTGGAGACGCCACCCTCCTCTTGCCAGACATGGTGCGCATCTTGCTGTCTCGGGTCGCGCGATGGCCACGAGTGTCGCGACTCACTGTCCGTACTGTGCGCTTCAGTGCGGCATGCATCTCGTCGGCCCTCGCGACGCCGTCAGCGTTGTCGGCAACGCCGAGTTTCCCGTCAACGCCGGCGGGTTGTGCGTGAAAGGATGGTCGGCTGCCGCGACGCTCACGCATCCCGACCGGTTGGTAACACCCCTCGTCCGCGACGCGAGCGGGACACTCGCGCCGGCAAGCTGGGACGACGCGCTCGCGACCATCGTCAGACGTTTCCAGGAGGTGCAGCAGCGCCACGGGCGCGATGCCGTCGGTGTCTTCGGCGGCGGATCGCTGACCAACGAGAAAGCGTATCTCCTGGGCAAGTTCGCACGCGTCGCGTTGCGCACCGCGAACATCGATTACAACGGGCGCTTCTGCATGTCGTCGGCCGCTGCCGCCGCGTCGAGAGCATTTGGCCTCGACCGCGGCCTGCCGTTTCCGATCGAGGACATTCGACACGCGAAGACGATCTTCCTCGCCGGCGCGAATATCGCGGAGACGATGCCGCCGATCATGCGGTATTTCGAAGCGCAGCAAGTGAACGGCGGCAAACTGATTGTGGCGGATCCGCGGAAATCGGCGACCGCGCAGTGGGCGTCGCTGCACCTCCCGCTCCGCCCCGGCAGCGATGCGGCGGTCGCGAACGGCCTCCTGCACGTGTTGATTCGCGAGAAGCTGATCGACGAGACGTACATCAACGAGCGCACGCGCGGCTTCGACGAGGTCCGTCAAGTGGCGGCGATGTACTGGCCCGAGCGCGTTGAAGCGCTGACGGGCGTGCCGGAGGCCTCGCTGGTCGACGCCGCCCGCCTCCTCGGTCGTGGATCGAGCGTCATGATTCTCACCGCGCGTGGCCCCGAGCAGCAGGCGCAAGGCGTGAACAACGTCCTGGCGTACATCAACCTAGCGCTGGCCCTGGGAGGCGTTGGCAAGCCGTTCAGCGGCTACGGATCGCTGACCGGCCAGGGGAACGGACAGGGCGGACGCGAGCACGGCCAGAAAGCCGATCAGTTGCCCGGGTATCGGCGGATCGATGATCCCGCGGCGCGCCGTCATGTGGCCGCGGTGTGGGGAGTGGCCGAAGACGCGATTCCCGGCCCGGGCAAATCGGCGTTCGAGCTGCTCGACTCCATAGACGCTGACGGCGGGGTGCGCGCGCTGTTCGTCGTGGGATCGAACGTCGTCGTGTCGGCGCCGGACGCGCGATCGGTGGAACAGAAGCTGAGGGCACTCGACTTTCTCGTCGTCGCCGATTTTTTTCTGTCGGAGACCGCTCAGCTCGCTGACGTCGTCCTGCCATCGGCCCAATGGGCCGAGGAAGACGGCACGATGACCAACCTTGAAGGGCGCGTCATTCTCAGGCGGCGCGCGTGTGATCCACCGGCCGGCGTGCGCACCGATCTCGACATCCTGTCGGATCTGGCTGCGCGTCTCGGCTCCGCGCGTCATTTTGCGTTTCGCAGCAGTCGCGACGTGTTCGCCGAGCTCGGTCGCGCCAGCCGCGGTGGCCTCGCCGACTATTCCGGCATCACCTACGAGCGGATCGACGCAGAAGGTGGCGTCTTCTGGCCATGTCCGGCCGTGGATCATCGCGGAACGCCGCGCCTGTTCACCGAGAGCTTTCCAACCGTCGATGGACGCGCCCGGTTCCATCCGATCGCTCACCTCTCACCTGCAGAAGCCCCGAACGACGACTTCCCGCTATTCCTGACGACGGGGCGGGTGCTGGCGCAATACCAATCGGGCACACAGACACGTCGCGTCGCGGCGTTGTGCGAGTCGGCGCCGGAAGTCGTGGCCGAGATGCATCCGGCAGCCGCGCGCCTCGCCAACGTTGCGGATGGCGAGCGCGTGACGCTGACGACGCGGCGCGGCGCGGCCACTTTTAAGGCCAAGGTGACCCGCTCGATTCGCGACGACACCGTATTCGTGCCGTTTCACTGGGGCGGCCATCAGTCGGCGAATCGACTCACGCAGGCCGCGCTCGATCCGGTGAGCCGAATGCCGGAATTCAAGGTCTGTGCGGTGCGTGCCGCCCGTGCCGTAGAAAAAGAAAGGGCCGAGTGAGCTCCCGCGAGCGGCTGGTCGTTATCGGCAACGGGATGGCGGGCGCCCGTCTCGTGGAAGAGACGCTCGCTGGCGGCGGACGCGATCGCTTTGAGGTGACCGTTTTCGGCGAAGAACCCTGCGGCAATTACAACCGCATCCTCCTGTCCAGTGTGCTCGCGGGCAGCCACAATCCCGACGACACGTTCATCAATCCGCTCTCGTGGTACGCGGCGAACGGTGTCACGCTGCATGCCGGCGTCCGCGTCGACGCCATCGATGTGTCGGCGAAACAGGTGATCGGGACTACCGGCATTGTCGAGCCGTACGACACGCTGGTGATCGCGACTGGCAGTTCGCCGTTGGTGCCGTTAATCGCCGGCGTGCGCGCGGGGGCGGGTGGCTTCACGCGAGGCGTCTTCGTCTTCCGCACGCTCGAGGACTGCGACCGCATCGCGGCGTACGCGACCGCGGCACGTCGCGCCGCGGTGATCGGTGGAGGGCTGCTCGGCCTTGAAGCCGCGCGCGGCCTGCTGAGCCACGGCGTCGACGTCCACGTCGTCCATCTCATGCCGCACCTCATGGAGGCGCAACTCGACGCGCCGGGCGGCGCGGTTCTCCAACGACAGCTGGAGCCGATGGGGCTCCACTTCCATCTCGACAAGGCCACGACCGCCGTGGCGGGTGAAGACCGTGTCACCGGCCTGATGTTCAGGGACGGCTCGACGCTCCCGTGCGACATGGTGGTCATCGCGGCCGGCATTCGTCCGAACGTCGACGTGGCGCGTCGCGCGGGTCTCGAGGTCGATCGCGGCATTGTCGTGGACGACGAGCTCGCGTGCCGGCGCGCCGCCGACGTGTTCGCCATTGGCGAGTGTGCGCAGCATCGCGGCCGCGTCTACGGTCTGGTGGCGCCCGCGTGGGAGCAGGCGCACGTCCTCGCCGACCGTCTGTCGGGCCGAAACCCACGCGCGTCCTATCAGGGATCGAGGACATCGACGAAGCTCAAGGTCGCGGGCGTCGACGTCGCGGTGATGGGCGACAGGGATCCGCTCGAAGAGCAGGACGAGGTGGTGAGCTACGCCGAGCCGTCGCGCGGCGTGTACAAGAAGCTCATTCTTCGCAACGACCGGCTGGTCGGCGCCATCCTGATCGGCGACGCGGCAGTCGTGCCGTCGCTCGTTCGAGCGTTCGCCGAATCGAAAGTGCTGGCCGCGGATCGCACGGAGTGGTTGTTTGCCGCCCCGGGCGAACGCGGCCCGATCTCGCCCGACCAGATGCCGGACGCGGCGCAGATCTGCGACTGCAACGCCGTGTCAAAAGCGCAGATCATTCAGGCCGTTCTCGAAGGCGCCCGCAGTCTACAGGCCGTGTCGGATGCGACGCACGCGTGCACCGGTTGCGGCTCCTGCAAGCCCGAGGTCGAACGAATCATGGCCTTCGCGTGTCATGGGCTGATGACGCCGGCGGTGCTGGTCGCGCCGACACGTATCGAGGAGCCAGCGCCCACTGTTCCAGACACAGGCGCGGTGTCCGTTACGCTGAACAAAATCGAGCGATTCAAGAGGGAGAAGGACGGCCTGGACATCCTGGCTGACGTCCCTCGCCTGGCGCACGAGGGGTGGGAGTCGATCGACGAGGGCGATCGCGAGCGTCTCAAGTGGGCCGGCGTGTTCTTTCGGCGCCAGACGCCCGGGCGCTTCATGATGCGCGTGCGCATCCCGAATGGCATCACAAACGCCGCGCAGATCCGGGCGCTTGCCGAGATCACCCGGACGTACGGCGTCGGGTTTGCCGACATCACCACGCGGCAACAGATTCAGCTCCGCGGATTCGAGATCGGGCACGTTCCCGAGATCTGGAATCGGCTGGACGCGGTGGGTCTGGCGTCGCTTCAGACGGGGCAGGACAACATCCGGAACGTGGTTGGCTGTCCTGTCGCCGGACTGACGGCCCACGAGCTGTTCGACGCTTCGCCCGTGGTTCGGCAATTCACGTCGATGTTTCTCCGGGACAAGGCGTACACGAATCTCCCGCGCAAGTTCAACGTCACGATCACGGGCTGTCGGGAGCACTGCGTGCACACCGAATCGCAGGATGTCGCGCTCACGCCGGCGCTGAAAACGATTCGAGGCGTCGACGTCAAGGGATTCAACGTGATGGCCGGCGGCAAAATGGGATCCGGCGGCTATCGCCAAGCCTCGAGCCTGGACGTATTCGTACCGCCCGAGCAAGCCGCGGTGCTCTGCAGCCACGTGGCGATGATCTTTCGCGACTACGGCGCACGCGCGGCGCGTAACCGGGCGCGGCTGGCGTTTCTGCTTGAGGAGTGGGGTGTCGCCAAGTTTCGGACCGAGTTGCAGCGTCGTTTCGGCGAGTCGCTGCTCACGGCCGGCGCCGATGTGAGAGGACCTGGAGCGGCGGACCACATCGGCATCGTCAAGCAGAAGCAATCCGGCCTGAGCTACGTCGGCCTTGTCGTTCCCGTGGGCCGCATCACAGTCGATCAGCTCTTCGAGCTGGCGCGCGTAGCCGAGCGCTATGGCACGGGTGACATCCGGCTGACCACGAGTCAGAACGTCATTCTCGTGAACGTGCCGGACGAGCGAATCCCGGCCCTCGTCGCTGAGTCGCTGCTGTGCGAGCTATCGCCCGATCCGCCGGGTGCGATGCGCGGGCTCGTGAGCTGCACCGGAATCGACTACTGCCACTTCGCCCTCATCGAAACAAAGGACCTGGCGCTCAAAACGGCGCGTCATCTGGAGCCGATTCTGCCTCGCGGGCGGGTCCTGACGATGAACTGGTCAGGGTGTCCGGCTGGGTGCGGCAATCATACGGCGGCAGACATCGGCCTGCTCGGGAAGAACATCAGGGTGAACGGTGAGCTCGTCGATGCCGTTGACATCTTCGTGGGCGGCAGGTCTGGGCCAAATGGGAAGGCGGGCGCCAAGCTCCTGGAGGACGTGCCGTGTGACGAGCTGCCACGCGTGCTCCAGCATGTGATCCCCTATCTTTCAAACAGGCGACCGGCGACTGCCGGCGCGCCACGCGCCGAGGCGACGTCGGGGCCGAGGCCGTCACTTCATGTCGGGCCTTAGCGGCCTCCGCGTTGCGCTGCTGGAAAGCCGCCTGAGCGGGGAACTGGCGGAAATCGTCCGACGGTTCGGAGGGGCGCCGATTGCGGCACCCGCCGTGCGCGAAGTTCCGCGCCTCGAAACGATCCCGCCGTTCATCGATGCGCTGATCTCCGGGCGATTCTCAGTCGTGATCTTTCTCACCGGCGTCGGCGCGACGACGCTGCTCGAGGAAGCGAAACGCCTCGGTTCGCTCGACGGCGCCCTCGCGGCATTGCGGGCGACTACCATCGCCTGCCGAGGACCGAAACCGTCGGCGGCGTTGCGACGATACGAAGTGCCCGTTCACGTCAAGCCCGTCGAGCCGTACACCACGACGGAATTACTCGACGCGCTTGGCCGCATCGAGCTCGACGGGAAAGCGGTCGCTCTCGTGCACTACGGCGAGCCGAATCAGGCGCTGGCCGACGCACTGAAGGCGCGCGGCGCGAAGCTCGACGAGTGCGCTCTGTACGAATGGATGCTGCCCGAAGACCACGCTCCGCTAGGGGCCTTGATTCACGATCTCATCGACAAGCGCGTCGATGCGATCGCGTTCACGAGCCAGGTCCAGTGCCGCCATCTGTTCGAGGTGGCGGCCAAATTGGGGACCGCCGAGGCGCTCGCTCGTGTGCTGAACGATCACACGATCGTCGCGGTCATCGGCCCGGTCTGTGCCGCTGCGCTTCGGGCGCAGGGTGTCACGCCGGATGTTATTCCGGCGCATCCGAAGATGGGCCCACTGATTGCCGCGCTCGCCGACTACGTCGAGGCTTCACACGGCCGTCGTTAACGCGTGCGGGGCGACGCGTGGGTCGGCAAGGGGACTGGAGGTTAAGGATTAGTCTTCGGGCGCAGGAGGACGTACGTGGGGAGACCGACAGCGTCGAACTTCTGCATGATGGGCTTCGCGGGCGGTGAATCTGGATCCTCGGCCTGAAACTTGATCTTCACGTACTCCGCCAGCGCCGACTTCACGCCTTCATTTTCCAGCGTCGTCTTGTCCATCGTCAGGCAGTTCTTGCACCACGTCGCCCACATGTCGATGAGCACGGGCTTCTGCTCGCGCTGCGCGACGTCGAGACCTTCCGCGAGCGACGCGTGCCATCCGGCCTTCAGCTGCTGCTCGACGCTCGCCTGCACGGCGGATGCGTCGACCCATCGGCTCGAAAAGATGTCGTACGCTTCGTAGCCGTAGTACGCGGCGGTTGCGAGGATGAAGACACCAAACGCCTGCTTGACGCGCACCATCCACATGCCGGGCTTGGGCAGCGAGGCGAGGCCCGCGCCCGCGATTGGCCACGGAATCGCCATGCCAATGCCGAGAAAGAACGGCAGCGCGAGCGCGATCGTTGTTCCGGTTGCGTACAGGTTGCTGGAGAACAGCACGACCTGGATGACGACCGGCGCGACGCACGCGCCGGCGAGCAGCGCCGCGACGGCGCCCATCACGAACGCCATCATGAACGTGCCCGACCGCGTGCCCGGTGTGAAACGGCTCGAGAAACTGGAAAAGTCGATCGTGATCACATCGAACATCGCCAGGCCGAGCACCACGAACAGCGCGGCGATGCCGAGGTTGAACCACGGCGACGAATTGATCGTGCCGAACGTGCCGGCCGTGAGGATCACGACGAGGCCAAGCACGCCGTAGACGATGGCCATCGCGCCGCCGTAGGTGGCGCCGAGCAGGAAGCCACGCACGCGCGACGGGCGTTGTGGATGAACTTCAAGAACTCGTCGGCGCCCAGGTATCCACCGCTCGTGCCGAGCACGGTGAAGCCGTCCAGCTTGGCCAGCGGGGCTTCAGCGTTTTTGGTTCCAAGTTCGGACTTTTCAGTTTTCACTTCCGCCGCAGGCGGCTTTCCGCGGCCGAACGCGATCTTGTCGAAGACCTCGCGGTACTGAGGCGTCGCGGCCCTGCCGCCGGTGACGACGCGCAGTTTCCATTCGAAGTCCGCTGTCGCCGGCGGATAGCAGAGGTTCGCGTCGCACGCTTGATAGCGCAGATGCGCGGGCACGACGAGGTCGCCCGCCGCGACAGTGGACGCGAGCGCCAGTTGCACGCCGATCGCGAACTCGTGCTCGAAGACCGCGAGCGGCTGATCCTGACCCGCCTGCTTGAGATCGGTCGAGGGCGGAAACACGATCTCGCTGACCGTGACGCCCGACGGCGCATCGATGGTGAGGGCGGTTGGAATCAGCAGCGGGTCGCGCGGCGTGTTCGACTGGGTGTGGAGGCCTTCAGGGAGGGAGACGCTGAGCGCGAGCCGGGTCGGCGATCCCGCGCGCACGCCGTCTGTTTCGACGAGCGGCGTGACGTCGGCTTTCGGGCGCCGGAGTTGCGCGTGCGTATCCGGCGCGAGTGCACAGAGGAAGCCGAGAACACCGAGACGAATAAGCCACCGAGACACGGAGACACCGAGACGAGTTGTGCTTTTCTCCGTGTCTCCGAGTCTCCGTGGCTTACTCACTCTGCGTTCTCCGCTCGCTCCGAGCTCTCGAAGGGATCATTTGACGGCTTTCAATTCAATCGCCCCCGGCGGCAGCGGCAGCGCGGCCGGATCCACGGAGCCTTTGACCGGCGGCAGATCCTGGTACATGAAATCCCACTTCCACCGCTCGGACGGGTTCGACGCGTGCAGCCAGTGCCGCGCTTCCGTCGGCCGTCCGAACGCAATCGTCGTCAAGCCGTCGAGCTCTTTGATGCCGGAGAACCGCTCGGCGATCGCCGCGCGAACGCCGGCGGCGCTCGTGTAGCCCAGCGTCACCCCGATCGCGGCGCCGACATTCACGAGGATCTGCCAATCCTCGAGGGCCTCGCCGGGCGCCGCAATCGCGCGCGACGTGCCCTGCAGTCGGCCCTGCTCGTTGGTATAGGACGCTTCCTTTTCGAGGTACGATGCGCCCGGCAACACGAAGTCCGCCGCGCGCGCGAGGTCCGTCAGCAGGACGCCCTGAACGACGAGCAGCGGCAGGAGGCCACGCCTGCGCGCATCGACGATCCACGAGGTGTCGCCGATCGAGCCATCCGGGCCGGGATCGAAAACGTAGAGCGCCGTTACGCGGCCGAATTCCACCGACTGACGCAGCACGGTCACGTCGGCTTCACGCACGTCACCGTTGACCGCGCCAGACACCAGGCCGAACATCCGCGCGCCGTTGACGTTGGGCGCGTCGACGGCCGGCACGTTGAACGTCGCGTGCCCGGGCTGCGCTTTCTCGCGATACCGCCAGCTCACGCTGATCGTCTTCGCGCCGTTCTCGCCGATCAGGTGCTCGCTCAGGCGGCGGAACAGGAACAGCTCTTCGTGCGACGCGTGCGCCGAGATCAGGAACCGCACGTCGTCTGGATTCGCGGCGCCTGCGGCCGAGAGTCGATCGCGGAGCGCGGACAAGGCGTCAGGCCAGGACACCGGCGTTTGCGCGACCAACGGCCGGCGGATGCGATTCTCGCCCTCGATCCAGTGGTACTCGAACCGGCCGATGTCGCACATCCAATAGCTATTCACGTCGGGATTCAGCCGCGGCGTGAAGCGAATCAGCTGAGATCCTTTCGCCCACTCCGGCTTGGCCTTGATCCACGCGGTGATGTTGCACCCTTTCGCGCACTGCGTGCAGATCGTGTCGGCGGCCTTCGGGTTGTCCCACGGCCGCGACTTGAACCGGTAGTCGCGCGTCGTGATCGCGCCGACCGGGCAGACGTCCATCAGGTTGCCGGAGAGGAGCGAGTGGACGCCTTCTTCCTGGAACGTCGCGATCTCGCTGCCGTACCCGCGATCGATGATGTTGATCTGCGCGTCGCCGTCGATCTCGCGCATGAACCGCACGCACCGCGTGCAGAGGATGCAGCGGTTGCGGTTCAGCATCAGCGTGGGACCGAAATCGACGTCGGCTTTCACCCCGTCGCCGTCGAACTCGCGCCGCGGAAACTCCATCCGGCTCTGATCCGGGCCGAACGTGTACGAAAAATCCTGGAGGGGACACTCGCCGCCCTTGTCGCAGACCGGGCAGTCGAGCGGGTGATTGACGAGCAGGAACTCGAACACGCCCGCGCGCGCCTCCACGACTTCCTGTGTCCGCGTCGAGACGACCATGCCCTCGGTGCAGATGGTGGAACACGACGTCTGCAGCTTCGGCATCTTCTCGATCTTGACGATGCAGACGCGGCACGAGCCGTCGATGCCGATGCCCGGGTGATAGCAGTAGTACGGAACGGAAACGCCGCTCTCGATCGCGGCCTGCAAAACGGTTTTTCCTCTCTCGACAGTGACCTGCCGGCCATCTATCGTGAGCGTGACGGTGTCCATATCTTTGTGATCATATCAAGCTTTCCTGAATCCGCTTGGTCGTTTGACAGACCGCCGAGCGCGCGCCTAAATTGAAACCGATCGATTGGTCCTCCCACTTGAGTCGATCACCTCATGGAGGCCTGACGTGCCTGAGGTCACCCGCGCGCGCTTCACATTCGCTGGAGAATGGATTACGGCCGCCGTTTTTTGCGCGGCCACGGTGTTGGTCGGATTGCTGATCGTCCGCGAGCTGCGCGGCACGCCTCGCTTGCTCGCGAACGAGACCGCCATCGGCGGCCCCGCAAGCGCCGCCGTGCCGGCCGACGCGGTGTCCGTGCCGAGCCTCGTCTTGGGCGCGCATGAAATCCGCGTCGGCGATCGCCGGACGGACGCGCTCGCGCAGATCGATTCGTCGATGACGATGATCCGGCGGACGGAAGAGCGCGGTCCGCTCGGCCCGCGTGAAACCCGGGCGTTTCAGTTGGCGGGAACGAGTTTCATCCTCGTGTTCGAGCCGTTCGAACTCCGCGGTGAGCCAAGGGTCGCGGCGATTTATCTTCAGTAGGGCGGGTCCTTTTTGGACCCGCCGTCGTGCCGGGTCCGAAAGGACCCGGCCTACGTTTTCAGCGCTGAACCATCAACTCTTGGAAATCTCCGCCAGCGTCCCGTCGTCCTTGATGTCGACGCCACGCAGCGTGCCGGCCAGCGGCACGCGCACGTCGACCGAGCGATCCGTGACGGGGACGACCACATCCACGGGCTTTGTGTCCGCGTATTGCAGCGTCACCGTGAGCGGCACGTCGAACACTTCGCCCAGCTGATCGACGTGCAAGACGACCTGCGCGTCCTCGATTCGATAGCTGAACTTCAGTTTCGGCAGCGCCGTGCCGTAGATCCAGCGCTCGAAGAAACGCCCGAGCGACCGGCCCGTTTCCGCTTCGATCGCGGCGCGGAGATCTTCGGTCCCCACCTTGTGGAAGCGTGACGTCCCGTAAAATCGCCGCAGTCCCGCGAAGAACTGTTGATCGCCCACGAGCCGCCGCAGCATGTGCAGCACGGCGGCGCCTTTGTTGTAGACAAGCGCGCGGAACACGCGGCTCTCGTTGCGGATGTGACCGAGGCGATAGCCGAGATAGACGGGGCCCTGCTTCGACTCGGCCATCCCCCAGCGGCGCAACTGCTTCAGCACGGACGCGAACAGCTCGTCGCCGCGTTGATGCTGCGCGTAGAGCGCCGCGAAGTACTGCGCGAACCCCTCGCTCAGCCACTGCTCGTGGTAGTTGCGCCCGGCGACCGCCTGGCCCCACCACTGATGCGCGAGCTCGTGCGCGAGGAAGAAGTCGGGATAGCCGCTGAACGCCGCGGGATCGTTACGCCACGACAACTGCGAGGACGGCAGTGGCTGATTGAGCGCCGCGAAGTATCCCGGGCTGTGCCCGCCGGGCCGATCATTTTCAATCAGCGCGACCGTGAAGCTCGAGTACGGACTGTCGCCGAGCAGCGACTGGTAGTACGTCGCGACGTCCGCCGCACGATCGACCAAATCGTGCCCGCGTTGCACCTGGCGTGGATTGGCTTCGACCGACACGTTAAGGCTGCGGTACGAAATGCCGCTCGGGATGACGGCGGTCTCCTTTTCCGGCGCCGGCGGGAATCCAATCGTGATGGTTTCAGCGCGCATGAAGCGGCTGACGATGAACGCGAGATAGCGCAGCGGCTGCGACGCGCTGAACTGGTAGACCTTGCGGCGCTGCGTGAGGTCCTTTGTGTCCTTTGTATCCTTTGTGTTTCCCACGGGCAGCAGCGCCGGAAATCCGGGCTCCAGTTCTCCGCTGGCCACGCATTCCAGCGTCGCGGGCACGGTGAGGCGAATCGTCGCCGTCGCGTAATCGGTGACCGGCGCCTGTGGATACCAGTAGCTGCGATTGCTGTACAGGAAGCTGGGCTCCGCGGCGAACGCCGTCATGAGCTCGTCCTGGTCGCTCCGGCTCTGTTGGAGCGCGAGCGTTTCACGATCGGGCGTCTGCGGATCGAGGCGGCCCGCGTAGGTCACGGTCAGCGTGATCTCGGTGTCGCGCGGCACGGCCGCGGGCAGGTTGATGACGAGCGAGTTCTGGTTCTTCACCCGCACGTTGAAAAGCCGTCCAAACTCGTAGCTGACGACCGACTGGACGACGAGCGGATCGGCGAGCCGCATGGTGATCGCGCCGAGAAAGGGCGCGCGCACCTTCAGCCGGACGACCGCTCGCCCGTCGATCCACAGCCGCTCTGGGGTCGCAGAGACGTCGAGGTCGTAGTGCAGGACGTCGTAGTCGACGAGGTCGTCTTCGTTGTAGAAGCGACCCCGCTGCGCGAGCCGCTGCTTCGAGGCATAGATGGAAATGTTGTGATGGCGCTTGCGATCGAACAGCGTGATGTCCTCGGCCTCGGTGCTCGACTTGGCGTAGGTCAACGTGTCGTACCGCCGCGTGCGCAGCTCGGCCAGAAAGTCGCCGACCGTCGGCAGCAGCGTCCAGGCGTCGCGGCTCAGATCGCCCAGGTCGATCGCGAACGACTTCTGCGATTCCTCGCGGAAGACGTCCTGCGCGCGACGCAGCTCGCGCGGATCCACCGGCGTCTGTTGCAGCTGCGACGCCGCCACGAGGCGTTCGAAGTCGCTCGGGTGCACGCGGATGTACGCCGCGTCGAAGGTGGTCTCCAGCGTTTCGCGCCCGCAGAAGATCTTGACCTGACCTTTTTCGGTCTCGGGCGCCGGATGAAAGTCGATCGCGCCGCGGCCCAACAGCACCAGGCCGGTGACGCCCTGATCGATGTCCGCGACGAACACCGATCCTTCGGTGAGCGTCAGGTCCAGATCTTCGGCGCTCAGCTTCAGGCGGCGCGCGGCGAACTGCTTCGACGTGTTGAGCGAAAGGCGGTAGATGCTCTCGACCGACGTCACCCGTTCCTCGTCCGCGATCGCCCACTCCCGGCCGCTCCCGGGATCGGCGATGCGCCGGACGTCGAGCCGCCACGTCGCGACCCGCGAGCGCGAGCCGAACTCGGTGAACGCGTCCACCCACAGGCGATAACCGTTCCCCGGCCGCGTGCCGGCCAGCGGCAGGCGATCGCGCTCCTTGACCACCGCGCGTGTGGCGCCGGGAATCAACTCGGTGCCGGCGAAATCCCGCGCGCGCGCGGGGTCCGCGCCGTCGGCCAGCAGGGCGGCGTACGCCGCGGAATCACCGGAGCGCGCGACCCGCTCCACCGCGTCGAGCAGCGTGCGCATGCCCTCGTCTTGATCCTGCGCGCGCGGCGACCCGCGGACACTGAGAAGTATCAGCGCCGCCAGCACCGCGGCGCGCAACGGTCTCCTCATCATGCTGAATTCTTTATTCTAGGGCTTTTCCTCCACGAAACTCTCCACCACGGAGGACTCGGAGGACACGGAGGGCGGGTCCTTCAGATCGTCGTTCGGCGCAGCAGAAGAATCGTGAGATCGTCGGCGAGACGCGAGTCGACGGTGTACTGTTCGACGGCGCGCACGACGGAGGCGCCGATCGCCGAGAGGCTCTGGCGGCGATTGTTTTTCAGTGCGGATTCGAGTCCCGCCTCGTCGAACGGGACGCCCCTGGGGTTTTCCGCCTCGGTGATCCCGTCGCTGTAGACCGCGACCAATTCGTCCTGTTGGATGACGACGCGTCCGGTCGTGTACGTCGAGTGGTCGAACATGCCGAGCGCGATGCCG
>JACPZV010000504.1 GCA_016195295.1 Acidobacteriota bacterium | reverse complement strand
TCGCATTCTGGAGCTCGCTGCCGCCGCGCGCCGGCACGCGGACCGCGTGGGCCTCGTCTCCATCGCGCTCTGCGACCATCCGGACATCGAGCGCATCCTCGCGCGGCTGCACGAGATGGGCTACGCCATCAGCCCCGCGTCGCTACGACTCGACGATCTCACTGAGCCGATCGTGCGCGTGCTGCGCGAGAGCGGTGAACGCTCGATCACGATTGCGCCGGAAACCGGATCCGATCGGCTCCGCCGCGTGATCAACAAGACCGTGACGAACGAGGAAATCCTCGATCGCGCCGACCTCATCTTCGCGAGCGGCATCGAGAACCTGAAGCTCTACTACATGATCGGCCTCCCGACCGAAACCGACGATGACCTCGTCGCGATCCGCGATCTCACGCTGCAGATGCGCGACCGCATGCTCAAACACGCCCGCGCCCGCGGCCAAGTCGGACGCATCGTCGGCAGCGTCAACCCACTGATTCCCAAACCAGGCACCACCTATCAGTGGATCCCGATGGAGGACCCCACGCTCATCGAGCGCAAGATCACGCGTCTCCGCAGCCTGACCGCCGACATCGACAACGTGTACTTCAACATCAAGTCCGAGCGGCACTCGTACTACCAGGCGCTCCTCTCGCTCGGCGATCGGCGCGTGGCACCGGCGATCGAGCGCGCCGAGCGCAACGGACAGAACTGGCGCGCCGCGGTGGCGGACGCCGGAGTCGACGGCGACTTTTACATCTTCCGCGACCGCAGCGCGGACGCTTTTCTCCCGTGGGACGTCATCGACGGTGGCATGAAGACGTCGTTCTTCCAGACGGAGTACGCCAAGGGCCTCCGCGAGGAATGGACGCTCCCGCCCAAGCGCGCTCAGGAGAACGCGAAGCTGCTGCCGGTCCTTCAGTAGGTCCGGCTAAAGCCGACACTACTGAGAAACCGCTCGCCGGGCACCGCCGAAAACATCGCTCGCCGAGCCCCCCGAGAAAACGCGTCAACTGGCGATTGCCGCCTTCTCTTCGAACTCCGCGTACGCGTCGAGAATCAGCTCCCGTAGCTTCGCCTGCGCCGTCGCGTCGACAATCGGACGGAGTAGCGCGAAGCTGCGGCGCTCGCCGTTGACGGTGTACTGGCGCGACGGAAACGTGACGTTCCGGCCCGAGCCGCCGCGCCGCTCCCAGATGGAGAACCCGATCAGTTTCAATCCGTCCATCGGCCCGTCGCCGAAGTGCAGCTCGGCGTCGGCGAGCAGGCCGGGCGGGTTGCCTTTGTCGTTGGGCGTAATCTTGATGGTCACGTGTCACTCCTTCTCGCTTTTAGCCGCTCGCGTCGAGCGGCTGGTGGCAGGCGTGTCGTGGTGGATCAAAGGCGATGCCGGTTCGGCGTCATCGAGCGCGTCACCGGAAACGACAGAGCGCTCGCGTGTTGCACGAGGCGGCTGGCGAACGCGAGGTACGGCGTCGCGGAAGCTGGGAGAAAATGACGCCGTCAGTTGGCGTCCGCCTTCGCGCTACGGCGCTTCGGCGGGACAGGTCCGCGTTCGCGCTACGGCGCTTCGGCGGGCCGGGTCAGTCGCCGAGGATGAGGACCTGCGCGAGCGCGAGCTTGTCGGAGTGCGTGATGGTCAGCAGGGAAGCACGGCCGCCCATGGCGGCAAATCGCCGCGCGGCGCCGCCGTGCCACTGTAGTTGCGGCGGCCCGCCGCGACGGACGACCTCGACGTCGCGCCACAAGACGCCGTGCGAGTGCCCGGTGCCGAGCGCTTTCATGGCCGCCTCTTTCGCCGCGAAGCGGCCGGCGAAATGAATCGCCGGTACCCGACGACGATTGCTGTAGGCCATCTCACCGTCGGTGAAGATGCGGTGGAGAAAACGGTCGCCGTAGCGCTCGATGGTTTCGGCGATACGATCGATGTCCGTGGCATCCAAGCCCAGACCGATGATGTTCGGCATGATCCTTAATTAATGTGTCGCGCCAGCCTCGACTCATGTTGCCCCAGCCTACCGACGGTTTCGCCTGGGCGCAAGCGCCGGCCGGTCCGGCCCTCGTCTGCCGCGCGCTGCAGCCGCTGGCGGATCACGTCTTTACGACGCGCCGCTGGACGCTTGGTTCCGCAGCCGTGGCGATCGACGCGGACTGGCAACCGGTCGCGACCGCGCTGAACGTCGAGCTCGCGCACCTCGTGCGCGTCCATCAGGTTCACGGCCACGCCGTCTTCGTGCGCCGCGCAGGCGACCGGCCGTCTCGACCCGACGCCGACGTCATCGTCTCCGCCGACTCTTCAGCGGCGCTTGCCATTCAGACGGCGGACTGCGTGCCGCTCCTCATCGCCGATGCACGCACCGGTGCCGTGGCGGCGGCTCACGCGGGCTGGCGCGGACTGGCGGCTCGGGTGCCGTCGGCGGCGGTCGAAGCGCTCACGCGCGAGTTCGGCAGCAGACCGGGAGATCTGGTGGCCGCCGTGGGGCCGTCGATCCGCGCGTGCTGTTACGAAGTGGGCGCGGACGTCGTCGACGCGTTCGCGCGCGCGGGCTTCGCCGACGCCGCCATCGCCGGCTGGTTCACGACGTCGCCGCAACCCTCGTCTCGCAATCCGTCGATGCCGGGTCTGCCGCGTCCGCCGCGTTCCAATCACTGGTACTTCGACGGATCGACAGCCGTGCGCCACCAGCTCGAGGCGGCCGGTGTACCCGCGCGGCGGATTCACGTCGCGGAGCTTTGCACGGCGAGCCATCCCGAGGTTCTGTGCTCGTATCGTCGTGACGGAAATGGCGCTGGAAGGATGGCGGGGGCAATAAGACCACGAACGTCAAACCGCAAAAGTCACAACTGAAAACTGAAAAACGCGTTTTACTTTTCAGTTTTCCCTTTCACGTTTTCAGTTTTTCTTCCCCATCCATTGCCTCATTCGCCAACCGGTCGGCGTGCGCGTTCAGCGCGCGACCGACGTGCTCGAACGTCACGTGACCGATCTCGTGCACAAGCAATCGCGCCTTGGCGTGAAGCGGCCGAAGGCCGGCGTGCTTCACTTTGTAGTTCCCCAGCATCTGCTGCACGAGGAGCAGCGAATCAGATCGGACGTGCAGCGCACGCGGTTTGCGCGCCCGTGCCCACTCGAGCACCGCCAGCAGGCCCTGATACTCGGCGACGTTGTTGGTCGCGACGCCAATCGACTCCCCGAATTCCTCGACGAGTGTGCCGTCGGGTTGCTCGATGCGCACGCCGAAGGCCGCCGGCCCGGGATTGCCGCGCGCGCCGCCGTCGATGTAGGCGACGAGGACGGGTTCAGGGTTCATGGTTCAGGGTTCAGGGTTCAGGGTTATCGGTTCTGGGGTTCGCTTAGTCAAGTTAGCTCGGGTTCGAGCCCGCAGAACCAGAACCCTGAACGCTGAACCCTGAACCCTGAACCTCATTCTTGGACGCGAAGTACAGGATTCTCTGGCAGGTGTCGCACTGCGTGATCGCGTCGTTGCGGCGGACGGTATTGAAGACCTGCGGCCGCAGGCGGACATGGCAGATCGTGCAGATGCCGTCGCGCGCTTCGGCGACGGCGACACCGTTGCGCTTCCGCGACACCATCTCGAAGATCGCGAGCACCTGCTTGTCGATCGCGCCGACGGCCGCGGCTCGTTCCCCGGTCACGCGCTCGATCGTGCTCTGCAGTTCGGTGTGTTCGGCGTTCAGCGCTCGGCGGTCCGCGTCCACGGCCTTCTGTTCGGCGGCCAGCTCGGTTTCGGCGCGTTTGGCGGCGGCCGTCAGCTCGTCGGCCTCGAGCATCCGCTCGAGCACTTTGTCTTCGATGGCTTTGACCTCGCCCTGCGCGAACCCGATCTCCTTTTGCACGGCCTGGTACTCGACGTTGGTCTTCACCGCCATGAGTTGATCGCGGAACTTGGAGAGCCGGTTCTGGTGGACGGCGACTTCTTTCTCGAGCTCACGCCGGGCGCCCTGATTCCGTGCGAGCTGGTCCTTGGCGGCCGCGACGCGGTGGCGCGCGGCGTCGAGGCGCGCGTCAAGCGCCTTCTCGCGTTCGGGGCCCTCGGCGAGCCGGCGTCTCGCCGCGTCGGCCGTCGAGTCGAGTTGCTGCAGGAGAATCAGGCGTTCGAGATCGGCGTTCATGAATCCTGTGGGGCAAAAAAAAGGCCCGCCGAAGCGGAGCCTGAATTCTACTGCGGTTGTCCGTCCGCCTTCGCTTGGCGCGAGATCGCGCCAAGCTTCGGCGAGACAGCCTCGGCTCGTGTGCGGGGCTTGCCTGGCCGTCGCTCGCGCGCGATCCAGGGCGAGCGAAGGCTGGCTTGCCACGCCGAAGCTCGCGGCGACGGCCGGGAGCGAAGGCTGGGCCCACCAGGATTCGAACCTGGAACGGGCCGGTTATGAGCCGGCGGCTCTAACCGTTGAGCTATGGGCCCAAGGGAAGTATGAAGGCTGACGTCAGAAGTTGGAAGCCCAAAAGCTTCAGACCTCAGACTTCGCGCTTCAGACTTCATGAAGTGCGTCCTTCGAGAAACGCGCGAAGTTTGCGCGACCGCGACGGATGCCGCAGCTTGCGAAGCGCCTTCGCCTCGATTTGCCGGATGCGCTCGCGCGTGACGGCGAAGCTCTGGCCCACTTCTTCGAGCGTGTGCTCGCTGCCGTCCCCGACGCCGAACCGCATCTTGATCACCTTCTCCTCGCGCGGCGTGAGCGTCTTGAGCACGGACTCGGTCTGTTCCTGCAGATTCAGGTTGATGACCTCCTCGGCCGGCGACACCACCTGGCGATCCTCGATGAAGTCGCCCAGGTGCGAATCTTCTTCTTCGCCGATCGG